>NZ_CAWNTB010000178.1:0-67978 GCF_963877065.1 Vibrio sp. V01_P9A10T6 | reverse complement strand
CCTTGAAGCCGGACGAGAGATCCTCGAATCAGAATTGGCCAAAATCGGTGCCACATTAAAAGATGCCGATAAATACGCGCTCAAACGTTTTAACGTCAATACGCCTGACGAGCTGTACGTCGGCATTGGCAGTGGTGATTTGCGAATCAACCAAATCGTCAATCACATCAATGCTTTGGTGAATAAGCCGACCGCTGAGCAAGAAGATCAACAAGCACTGCAAAAATTGCAAGATGCGCAAACTCGTCCAGCTCAGCCACATCGAGCGCACAAGGATGCCGTTGTAGTGGAAGGGGTAGATAACCTCATGACACACCTAGCGCGCTGTTGCCAACCTATCCCGGGTGATGAGATCAAAGGTTACATTACTCAAGGGCGTGGTATTTCAGTCCATCGCAGTGACTGTGAACAGCTAGAAGAGCTGAGCCATCACGCACCTGAACGCATCATTGATACCGTTTGGGGGCGTGGGTTTGTTGGAACCTATATTTTGACTTTGCGCGTTGAAGCGATGGAGCGAGGTGGGTTACTCAAAGACATCACCACCCTGCTTGCGAATGAGAAAGTGAAAGTCATCAGCATGAAAAGTCGTAGCGACTACAAAAGACAGTTGATCATCATGGATTTTGATCTTGAAGTGAGCAACATCGAAGCGTTGTCACGAGTATCAATGCGAGTAGAGCAGATCAAAGATGTGATGTTGGTGAAACGCCTAGGCTAAATTTCATATCACAGTAACACTCTTATTGGCGTGAATCGCAATTAAATCGCGACGCAAGCGCCTTGGGTTTTCAAAGGCGAGTGGCAATGACTGCTCGCTTTTTTATTTTAAATATTGATGTAAGGAGCGGATAAATGAGCCACCCAATCGAACAACTGGAACAGATCATGGCACAGTTGCGTGACCCAAAAACAGGTTGTCCTTGGGATATCAAGCAAACTTTTGACACGGTTGTTCCTTACACAATCGAAGAGACCTATGAAGTGGTGGAAGCGATCCACAACCAAGATTGGCCTAATCTCAAAGAAGAATTAGGTGACTTGCTATTTCAAGTTATTTTTTATAGTCAAATGGCGAAAGAGCAAGGGTTGTTTGATTTCTCGCAAGTTGTTGAAACGGTGAATGAAAAACTTACGCGCCGCCATCCTCATGTTTTTGCGGGTGCTAAGTTTGAGGATGAAGCGCAAATCAACGCCAATTGGGAAGCTGAAAAAGCCAAAGAAAAGGTACAAGCAGGAAAAAAAGATCAAAGTATTCTAGACTCAATACCACACGCTTTTCCGTCTCTTTTACGTGCTACAAAGATTCAAAAAAAGTGTGCCCAATATGGCTTTGATTGGGATTCTATCGGCCCAGTGGTTGATAAAGTCCAAGAAGAGATCGAAGAAGTCATGGAAGAGGCGTTGCAAATCAACCCTGATCCGGTTCGAGTAGAGGATGAAATGGGCGATCTATTATTTGCCACTGTTAACTTTGCTCGGCACTTAAAAATTGATCCAGAAGTGGCGTTAAATAAAGCAAATCGAAAGTTTTCACGTCGATTTAAAGGCATTGAAATGCTGGTGGCACGTCAGCACAAAACCTTGACCGATTTTTCTCTCGAAGAATTGGATGCGATGTGGAATGAAGTGAAGCGCTTGGAGTCGAAGTAATACCCTGTGTTGGCAATCCACAATAAAACCCACCCATTGAGACAAATTTGACTCATTTGAGTGGTGTGATAAGCCATATCAAGCGGTGCTCTTTGATTTGAAGCAAAAAATAAAAAATGACAGTGTGATAGATTTCACGTTGTAGCGAATAAGGGCTTCTGGTATATTTTTATCCCGTCCAGAAGAAATCCATTTCCCTCATTCAACCAATTTCAGGTTAAACATGACGACAAATTACATTTTTGTTACTGGCGGGGTTGTATCCTCTCTAGGTAAAGGTATTGCGGCAGCATCTCTTGCGGCGATTTTAGAAGCTCGTGGTCTTAAAGTGACTATGATGAAGCTTGACCCTTACATCAACGTTGACCCAGGCACAATGAGCCCAACTCAACATGGTGAAGTGTTTGTCACGGAAGATGGCGCTGAAACTGACCTTGACCTTGGTCACTACGAACGTTTTATTCGTACCAAAATGACCAAGCGCAATAACTTTACTGCTGGTCGTGTTTATGCCGATGTATTGCGTAAAGAGCGCCGCGGTGACTACCTAGGTGCAACGATTCAGGTTATTCCACACATCACTAATGCGATTAAAGATCGCGTTATCGCTGGCTCTGAAGGTCACGATGTCGCTATCGTTGAAGTAGGCGGAACCGTTGGTGATATCGAGTCATTGCCATTTATGGAAGCGATTCGTCAGCTTGCGATTGAAGTGGGCCGTGAACACGCGATGTTTATGCACCTGACTTTAGTTCCTTACCTTGCCGCTGCTGGTGAAGTGAAAACCAAACCGACTCAACATTCAGTTAAAGAGCTGCTTTCTATCGGCATTCAGCCTGATATTTTGGTTTGTCGTAGCGATCGCGTTATCCCAGCGAACGAACGTAAGAAAATTGCTTTGTTCTGTAACGTGCCTGAAAAAGCCGTTATCTCGATGAAAGATGTTGATTCTATCTACAAGATCCCTCAACTGATCAAAGCTCAAGGTTTGGATGATATCGTTTGTAACCGTTTTGGTATTAAAGCACCGGAAGCGGATCTTTCTGAATGGGAACAAGTGATTTACGAAGAGGCTAACCCAACCGCTGAAGTGGTGATCGGGATGGTCGGTAAATACATTGAATTGCCTGATGCTTACAAATCGGTTAACGAAGCACTGAAACACGCAGGTTTGAAAAACCGTTTGAGCGTGAAAATCAAATACATCGATTCTCAAGACGTTGAAACCAAAGGTGCGGAAGTGCTGACTGGTTTGGACGCAATCCTAGTACCTGGCGGTTTTGGTGATCGCGGTATCGAAGGCAAAATTCTTGCTGCGCAATATGCCCGCGAAAACAAAGTTCCTTACCTAGGGATTTGTCTAGGTATGCAAGTGGCGCTGATCGAATACGCGCGTAACGTTGCGGGTATGAAAGGTGCGCATTCAACAGAATTTAACAAAGAGACTCAATACCCTGTGGTAGGCTTGATCACCGAATGGGTAGATGACGAAGGTAACGTAGAAGAGCGTACTGAAAAGTCTGATCTTGGTGGTACTATGCGCCTTGGTTCGCAGCTATGCCACTTAGAGAAAGGCACCAAAGCGTATGAGCTTTACGGTAGTGCAACCATTCATGAACGTCATCGTCACCGTTATGAAGTTAATAATAAACTTCGTCCGCAGATCGAAAAAGCTGGCTTGAAAGTATCAGGTCTGTCTGCTGATAAGAAGCTAGTTGAAGTGATTGAGAACCCTGCTCACCCATGGTTTGTAGCAGCTCAGTTCCACCCAGAATTCACGTCAACCCCTCGTGATGGTCACCCACTATTTGCAGGCTTTATTAAAGCGGCAGGTGAGTTCCAACGCGGTGAATCAGAGAAGTAACAAGGATACGGGCAGTTGCAATTGTTGTGCTGCTGCCCTTTATAGTTTTGACATTTAAATTCAACGAGAGGAAACATTAATGTCTAAGATCGTTAAAGTTCTAGGTCGCGAAATCATCGACTCACGTGGTAACCCAACAGTAGAAGCTGAAGTTCACCTAGAAGGCGGTTTCGTAGGTATGGCAGCTGCGCCATCTGGTGCATCTACTGGTTCTCGCGAAGCTCTTGAGCTACGTGACGGTGACAAATCACGTTTCCTAGGTAAAGGTGTTCTTAAAGCGATTGCAGCTGTAAACGGCCCAATTGCTGATGCTCTAGTTGGTAAAGATGCTAAAGATCAAGCAGCTATCGACCAAGTGATGATCGACCTTGATGGTACTGAAAACAAATCTAACTTCGGTGCGAACGCAATCCTAGCGGTTTCTCTAGCGAACGCAAAAGCGGCTGCGGCTGCGAAAGGCATGCCTCTATACGAGCACATTGCTGAGCTAAACGGTACTGCTGGCCAATTCTCTATGCCTCTACCAATGATGAACATCATCAACGGTGGCGAGCACGCAGATAACAACGTAGACATCCAAGAGTTCATGATCCAACCTGTTGGCGCAAAAACTCTTAAAGAAGCAGTACGTATGGGTGCAGAAGTATTCCATAACCTAGCTAAAGTTCTGAAGTCTAAAGGCTACAACACTGCCGTTGGTGACGAAGGTGGTTTCGCTCCTAACCTAAAATCTAACGCTGAAGCGCTAGAAGTTATTGCAGAAGCAGTTGCAGCGGCTGGCTACGTGCTAGGCAAAGACATCACTCTAGCGATGGACTGTGCAGCATCTGAGTTCTTCGACAAAGACGCTGGCATCTACAACATGAAAGGTGAAGGCAAAACGTTCACTTCAGAAGAGTTCAACCACTACCTAGCGGGCCTTGTTGAGCAATTCCCAATCGTTTCTATCGAAGACGGTTTGGACGAGTCTGATTGGACTGGTTTCAAACACCAAACTGAACTTCTAGGCGACAAAATTCAGCTAGTGGGTGACGATCTATTCGTTACTAACACTAAGATCCTTAAAGAAGGTATTGAGAAAGGTATCGTTAACTCAATCCTTATCAAGTTCAACCAAATCGGTTCTCTAACTGAGACTCTAGCTGCAATTAAGATGGCTAAAGACGCAGGTTACACAGCGGTAATCTCTCACCGTTCTGGCGAAACTGAAGATGCAACTATCGCTGATCTAGCAGTAGGTACAGCTGCAGGTCAAATCAAAACGGGTTCTATGAGCCGTTCTGACCGTGTTGCTAAGTACAACCAACTAATCCGTATTGAAGAAGCGCTAGCTGGTCGTGCTCCTTTCAACGGTCTTAAAGAAGTGAAAGGCCAAGCTTAATCCCACGGGGTACAGCTTAGCATCATTACTTTAAAGAACGCCCTGCAATGCAGGGCGTTTTGTTTTTTCTGCTATCGCAACTCGCATTTTGAATTGCGAGTTGAGAAGAGAAAGATTTACACCGCGCTAATCGCTGCGATCCGTCGTTTATCCAGCTCTTCTTTGATCGCTTTCCCTTGAAAACCATCACGGATCACCTGTTGTACATCGACACTCAGTGCCGCTTGATAAGCTTTGAGAAAAATATCGCGTTGCGGATAAGGGGTCTCTTCGCAACCTAATCGACCCGCATGATCGGCCTGACAACACAGTAAAACGTCCAGCAAGCGCTCAGGCTTGCGCCATGCATCGAGTTTATCGAGTATTTTGAGTTTGGTGCTGGGTTTTAATTCTGCCGCTCGATGAATATTGGAATGCTGCTCGCAGACGAGCAGTGCCAACTCTTTACACTCATTTGGAATACGCACCCGCTCGCACAATGCTTTAATGATGTTAATTCCTGTGTGACAGTGCATTTTATGGCTGGGCCATTCGCTTTTAGGTGTGACTCCTTTACCTAAGTCATGCACTTGCGCTGCAAAACGAACCGCTATCGATGAAGAGAGCTTCGCCGCTTGCGCTGCAACCATTAAGGTGTGTACTCCGGTATCAATTTCAGGATGCCATTTTTCCGGTTGAGGAACACCAAACAGGCGATCCAGTTCGGGTAATACCACTTTAAGTGCACCGCATTCATATAAAACAGAAAGAAATATTTCTGGATGCTGAGTGGCCAGTGATTTCTGCCACTCTTGCCATACGCGCTCGGCGGTTAAGTGTTGCAACTCACCTGATTGCGTTATTTGTTTCATCAGTGCCATGGTTTCATCGGCAATCGTAAAACCTAAATGTGCGAATTTGGCCGCAAAACGAGCCACGCGAAGGACACGTAGTGGATCTTCGATAAAAGCATCAGAAACATGGCGTAGTAGGCGATTGTGCAGATCGCGCTGGCCGCCATAGGGGTCAATAAGCTTACCTGCGTTATCTTGTGCGATGGCGTTAATGGTCAGATCGCGGCGGGCGAGATCCTCTTCCAAAGTCACATCGGGTGCGTAGTAGCAGGCAAAGCCTGTGTAGCCAGCGCCAGTTTTGCGCTCAGTGCGAGCAAGGGCATACTCTTGTTTCGTTTTCGGGTGAAGAAATACGGGAAAATCTTTTCCTACAGGAGTAAAACCAGTGGCCAGCATTTGCTCTGGGCTGCTGCCTACTACAACCCAATCTTTGTCATAGATATCAATATGGAGCAACTGATCGCGTACCGCGCCCCCAACTAAGTATACTTGCACCGGATTACCTTAAATATGCTGAAACGCCATTGGCGATTGATGTTAGTAATGGTACTTTTCATCACAGTGAAATGATAGAGACGAGAGAATGTATAAGGAATTTTTTGGATTTACCGAGCCGCCATTTTCAATTGTACCGAGCTCTCGTTACCTATTTTTGAGCCATCGTCATCGTGAAGCGATGCAACATTTACAAGCAGGGCTGGGTGATGGTGGTGGTTTTGCGCTATTAACTGGCGAAGTGGGGACTGGCAAAACAACCATCGCAAGAGCGATGCTTGCGGCACTCGATGATAGTACTCAGGCGGGGTTTATTTTAAATCCAACTTTTTCGAACATCGAGTTGCTTGAAGCGATTTGTGATGAGTTTGCGCTGTCTTACCCACCTTCAGGGAGTTTAAAAGCGCTTAGCCAAGTAATTTATCATCATTTACTGCATAACCACGCGCAAGGGAAACAGACGCTATTGGTGATAGATGAGGCGCAGCATCTGGCCGCCGATGTACTGGAACAGTTGCGACTACTGACTAACCTTGAAACGGAGAGCCGTAAGTTGCTTAAGGTTTTACTGATTGGTCAGCCTGAGTTACAACAAAAATTGCAATTACCTCAATTACGCCAACTTGCGCAACGTATTACCGGTCGTTATCACTTGCTGCCTCTCAATGTTCAAGAGACAGAGCAGTACATCCACTTTCGTTTAGCGTTAGCTGGCGGTCACAAGGATTGGTTTGATCAGAAAAGTATTAAATGGATAGCAGAACAGACCCATGGTATTCCGCGTTTAATTAACTTAGTGTGCGATGCGAGTTTCAAGTTAGCCTATCAGCAGGGCGTGAAAGCGCTCTCATTTGAATTAGTGCGTACCGCGGTTCAAGAGGTCATGAATTTTCAGTCCTCGGTCTATCAGTCGCCTCATGCTCGCCTCGTACCGTCTTCAATATCGTATCGCTCTCCTCTCATTGTGGGTTTAGTGTTAGCGGTGTTCATGGCGTGGTTTAGCCCGCCATGGATTGATCGCATGATGCGCTTTGCGTTGCCTTCCCCTGAATTACCTAAACCGATCACTCAAGTGGTGATCAGTGCTCAATTGGAACAAGATCTAGAACGCTCGAAGGCATTGGAAGCGGCCATTAGCGATCTTTATAAAGTTTGGGGTTACAGTGCATCTTTGGCCGATAGTTTTTGTGATGCTCAAGCACAAGGACGCTTTCAATGTCAGCGTATGCAGGGTGATTTCAACCAATTAAAGCAGTTAAATTTGCCAGTGGTGCTTACTTTAGCTGCGGAGCAAACACAAGCTTATGCGGTGCTGTACCAGATCAATACTGAGCAGGTGCAATTGTTAATGGCAGGAAAGCATGTGCAAATTAACCAAAGTCAGCTCAATGACGTATGGACAGGAGAATATCACTACATTTGGCAGCACGATTTACTCCGAACGTTGAAACAGGGCATGCAAGGAGATGATGTTGAACTGCTTGACCAAAAATTGTCTCAGTTACTTGGAGAGCAAGCCACAGGACATCAACGTTTTGATGGGGAGGTAAAGCGCAAAGTAGCGTTTTTCCAGCGCTGGCAGAAAATGGACAGCGATGGTATTGCTGGGGCTCGCACGATCAGTCGGCTTGAGCTATTGACTCAACACAACGCACCTCGCCTTCTCATTACTAAGGAGCAAGGATAATGTCGCAAGTGCTTAAAGCATTAGAGCAATCAGAGCTGAGCCACCAGAGCAAAAGCTTACCTCACTCTTCTCATGTAGCAGTGTTTAATCAATCCTTGCCATCTTCATGGTGCTCGAAATCATCACTTACCGCGTTGTTTGCTCCATCGCTGCTTTGTTGCGGTTATCTTGTTTATCATTCATACCAAGCTCGAATCGATGAGCTAGAACAATTGAAGCACAATGCGCCACAAGTTGTGCAACAAGAGGGGGCTTACCAAGTTCTGGAATACCCTGACTTTGGTGAGTTACAAACTAATACACCACGAGTGAAAACACTTACCGAGACAAGCTCTACGCCGCCATTTACTCCTTTACATGATACCCAGTTGACGACTCGTGAGCCGCGAGATAAAAACGCAGATCAGGAGTTTGGCCTTAATGATCTCGACTTAAGTCAATTATCCCCGGAATTGGTACAACGAGTTGAGTTGGCGATTCAAGGCAAAGATCAAGTCGTACTGGTAGGAGACACATCAAAAGGTCATCTTCTGCTCACAGAACATCTTGATACCTTTTCAGGACGTATCCCAGCGCTGAATTTCCAGACTCACGTTTATTCAAGTCGCACAGATAAACGATGGGTAAAAATTAATGGCGTAGAGCGAAAGGTAGGTGATGATGTGGTGAATGGCGTGCAATTAGTCGAGATCAATCCGCAATCGACCTTGATACGTTTCGATGGTGAATTGATTGAAATCCCAGCTCTTTATGATTGGAAAGGATGAAAAACGGCCACCTTTCTCTGGTGACCGTTTTTCAAGTGATAGATCCAGTCAGTTAGGGAGATTATGCCCAACCAGAAGGGTGTTTCTTACGGCGTGGGATAATGTGTGGCAAAATTAGTCCAAGTAACAGACCAATACCCGCTACGCCGCCCCCATAAGTAAAGTATTTAAGCAGTAGATCCTCTTTCTGAGTATCCAGCTTAGCGCGCAGTTCGCGAATTTCAGTTTGTGAATCAGTGAGCTGCTTACTGATATCACTGTAGTTTTGTTCTAACTCTGAAATTTGTTGATTGCGAGCCTCTAATGAATTGGCCAATCCGGCTTTTTCACTGTCTGCATTTTGCTTTGCATTGGCCAATTTACTTTTCACTTCGGCCAGCTCACTCTCCAATTTCGGCAAACGCATCGCCATGCTTTCTTGGCGAGTGACAAAACGGCTTTCAACCCAACCAGTACGGCCTTTCTCATCGGCAATCTGGCTATAACCAGTATCGTTATTAACATCAAGCAGCTTTACTTTGTCTCCTGCATCGATGCTACCGAGAATGCGAAATTGGTTACTTGGACCGGAATGAATATAAGTAAAGAGTTTGTCCGCAATATAGCGGTCTTGCGCAAACGTTGGCGCAGCCAACATGGTCAGTAAAACCATGCAGATCAGTTTTTTCACGATAAGTCCTTTAGCTATCAAATGAGGTATTAAAATGCTTTCGACAAATATTAAGAAGTTTCGTTGATTGGTGCAACAAAGAAGGGAGGCTAAGCCTCCCTTTCTGTGCGTTTGAGTCAATTAATGACATTGCACTTACAATCTATTGACTTATTGTATTAGCCAAATATTGCTTGCAGGGCATAGAAGAAAATGACCGCAAGTAAAGCGCCTGCTGGCAAGGTGACAATCCATGAAGCAACGATATTACGCACCACACCTAGATTCAATGCCGCAATTCCACGAGCAAAACCAACCCCTAATACCGCACCAACAAGTGTTTGTGTGGTTGAGATTGGAAGGCCAGTACCTGATGCCAATACGACCGTTGACGCTGTTGCTAATTGAGCGGCAAAGCCACGGCTTGGCGTCAGTTCAGTGATACCCGTACCGACCGTCGCCATCACTTTGTGACCAAGGGTAGCTAGGCCAACCACAATACCAAAACCACCCAGTGGCAAAATCCACCAAGCAATTGAGCTTTTAGCACTAACAGCACCCAAGCTTTCAACAGTTGAAACCACCGCAGACAGAGGACCAATCGCGTTAGCTACATCATTTGAACCATGCGCAAAAGCCATTGCACACGCAGTGATCACCATCAATACGCTAAAGATGCTCTCAACACCGGAAAACCCATGGTCTTCTTCGCGGTTAGCAAATTTTCTCTTGATATAGTAGTAACCACCGACCATAACAAGACCTGATAACGCCGCAGAACATAACCATGCTTCACCGGTACTCAAGTGTAAGCCTATATGTTTAAGGCCTTTTTTGATGGTAACCAGTGCGATCACCATAGTGGTGATGAACATATAAATAGGAACAAAGCGTTTGGCATTCATCAGTGGATTTTCAGTATCGAAAATCAATCGTTGAGCACTGACGAAGATTAAGTAGGCGAACAAACCAGAAATGACTGGAGTGACAATCCAACTGCCTACGATGCCTTTTACTGAGGCCCAATCAACCGCTTCTGGGCCGACAGATATGCAGGCAAATCCGATAATGGCGCCGATGATAGAGTGAGTCGTTGATACAGGCCAACCCATGTATGAAGCCAGCAATAACCATGTTCCGGCTGCGAGAAGCGCAGACATCATGCCATAAACAAGAACGTCGGGTTGGTGAGCGAAAAGTGCGGGTTCGATGACGCTGTTACGAATGGTTTCGGTTACTTCACCACCCGCTAAATATGCACCAGCGAATTCAAAAATCATCGCAATGATAATAGCTTGTTTTACGGTTAGCGCTTTTGAGCCTACTGAAGTTCCCATTGCATTAGCAACATCATTTGCACCAATACCAATCGCCATCATGAAGCCAAAAGCGGCTGCAACAAGAATCAGGACAGTGCCGTAGTTCGCAAGGATATCCATCGTAATACCTAGTCTTTTGATAACAAGCGGAGCATAACTGGACTCATTTTCTCGAAGCGAGTCAAAACCATCAGCGGAGAAAATAATCAACGCCTAAGCTGATGGATCAAGTTTTGCTCTTCGTTATTTGGTTAACTTACTGATTTAAGAGCGAGAAAGCATTAGTTCAAGACGAGCGCCAACGCGCTGAGCTTGATCGGCAATGCCGCCCACCCATTCTAGAATTTTGTACAAGAACATTACATCGATCGGATTCATTTTCGACTCAATAGCCATTAATTGTTGGCGGAGTCGAACCTGCATCGCATCGGTGTCATCTTCAATCACATCCAGTTGATTGATCATTTCCGCCACCAGTGTGACTTCACGACCTTTAAATCCTGTTTCCAATAACTCATCGAGCTCATTGATCACTTTTTGCGCTTGATTTGCTGCATCAAGGCAGCGTTTTACGTAGGCAATGAAGTTTTCTTGAAGAGGCTCTGGGATGATCAATTGACGACCGTAGACACGGCCTGCAATATCTTTTGCAAGGTTGGCCAGTTTATCTTGCTGAGTTAACAGCTCTAGCATGTCAGTACGATCGACAGGCATAAATAAACCGCGTGGTAGTTTAAGACGAATTTCACGCTTGAGTACGTCCGCTTCTTTCTCTAAATGAGAAATTTGGGCTCGAATTTCACCTGCTTTCTCCCAGTCACCCTTTGAACAAACTTCAAAGAAATTGACTAAGTGAGAGCAACATTCATTCACACACACAACGTGGCGCTGCAAAGGCTTTATAGGGGACTTTGCAAATAACCCCATAATTGTATTTACTGGCATGGTCGTTCAACCTAAAAAATATAACCTTAAAATAACATACACCATTCATGGCGAAATGTTGAGCGATGGCTATAAAGGCGCGCATGTTAACCCATTAAATCTCTCATTAAAACTGTTTTAGATCATCATTCCGGTGATATTTGTTACTTGCCCCACTGTGCATTAGGCCATATTCTTTCGCTATCTGCTTTGAAAGGGTTAGTTATGGAAACCGAGATAGAACTGAAGTTTTTTGTTTCACCAGAATTTTCGGAAATTTTGCGTTACAAGATCTCTGAAATCAAAGTACTTCAGCACAGTTGTCGAGCGTTAGGGAACACTTACTTCGATACACCTGACAACTGGTTGCGTCAACACGACACAGGGCTTCGTATTCGTCGCTTTGATGATGTGTATGTTCAAACTGTTAAAACGGCGGGTCGAGTCGTTGCAGGGTTGCACCAAAGACCAGAATACAATGCTGAGCACAACAGCAATGAACCGAACTTGACGCTTCATCCGGAAGATATCTGGCCACAAGGTAAAGATATGACGACCTTACAATCTGAACTGATGCCTCTATTTTCGACCAACTTCACACGCGAGCAGTGGTTGATTGGCATGGCCGATGGCAGCCAAGTTGAAGTGGCTTTCGATCAAGGCTTTGTCGTTGCAGGTGAAAAACAAGAACCTATCTGCGAAGTGGAGCTGGAGTTGAAATCGGGGCAAACGGATGCTTTGTTTACGTTAGCTCGCCAGTTTTGTGAGCACGGTGGTATGCGTCTGGGTAACTTGAGTAAAGCGGCGCGAGGCTATCGTCTTGCGTCTGGTTATCAAGGTGATGAAGTTCACGCCTTAACCTTGGTCAATACAGTCAGTACTGACAGCGTGGAAGAGTGTTTTATTCACTCGCTAGAGCATGCATTATCCCATTGGCATCACCATGAACAGATCTACACCGAGCGCGATTCAATTCCGGCGTTACATGAGATAAGCCACGCCACTAGTTTTTTACGTCAGATCTTGAGCATTTATGGCGGCATTGTGCCACGTCGCGCTAGCGCTATTTTACGTCAGGAATTGAAATGGTTGGAGCAAGAGTTATCGTGGTTAAAAACTCATGACTACCTAACCAATCTGCTTGAAGATAAAGGCCACGCACTGCGTAAACTGGACGCTCGTAAATTTATCATCGCCGAGTTAAAAGAGCAGCAAGAGGCACTACCTAATCGGGAAGAAAACTTAAAGCTGCTCAGTTCGGCGCGGTATACTGGGTTACTGCTTGATCTCAGTCGTTGGATTTTGAGCCGTGGATGGCAACCCTTCTTGGACGATAAAGCCAGAGAAAAAATGGCGCGTAACGTCGGTTCGTTTTCGGTGAAGCAGTTGGATCGCACATGGGCCGAGTTAATGGAAGCTTTTCCCCCTAAAGTTGAGCTAAGCCCTCAAGAGTATATTGATCAGCAGTATCGTTTAATGCGTAATCTCTACACTGGCATCGGTTTTGCGAGCCTTTATGATATTGAAGAACGCAAAAACTTCCGTCTCCCTTGGGCTGATTTACTGCAAGGAATAGATGATTTATTAATGCTCAAGCCGCTAGAGAATTTGATCGACAAGTTGCAAGAAGACGAACAAGAACAACTCAAGCGATGGCTGATTCGCCAACAAAACTCCATTGTTCATGCGATGGAGCAGACGCGACAAATTGGCATTGAAGCCGAGCCTTATTGGCGTAAAAGTCGCTAATCAACATGGCTCACAGCCAAAATGAAAAAGAGATACTGCGGTGTCTCTTTTTTTATATCTCTGCTCATTTAGTTTCATTAATTACAATTGATTTGTGGATGAGATCAAATCTCCAACATGTTGCACAACGAAACGACTACAGTTCAAAAAATCAGGGTCGATAGAAACCTAACAGGTATCATGATTGACAGGGATGAACAACAAGCCTGAGATCACAAATAATGTCATGAGTGAGTGGATCAGCAACAATAAACACATTGGATTTGTCTCATCTTTGATATCATCTTTTTTCATACGAAGCTCAAAATAAATAGCTTTTTTAGTTTTTGAGTTTGCTTACTTACCGAAATTTCAACATATAAGACATAGTGGAGAACTGACAATGGCAACAATGGCATTTAAGCCATGGGAACGTTTGATTACCGATATTCGTCTCGTTCCTAAAATGGTTATGCTGATGGTGTTTAGTACAGTATTGATCATCGCAAAGCAGCTTTGGGATGCTCGTACTTTTTACGAATCACTGCTTGCAGCAACTCAGAATACCGAAATCGCTCAGCAACACTATGATGCTTATTTGACTCAAGTAGTATGGCAAACGGCATTCATGATCATCGTTTTTGTTGTGCTTTTACTCGCCGCAGCCAAAGTCATGCTACGCCAAACACAATATTTAAGTGATTCAATTAAGTTGATGGCAAGTCGTGATCTTTCCACACCGATTAATATGGAATGTAAAGATGAGTACGGCGACGTTGCGCGAGAGCTTGAGAAAACCCGCCGTCAGTTGCAAGACGTCATTAAGATGCAAGTGGATGCCTCACAAGAGCTTTCGTCACTTACTGAAGTCATGACCATCAGCATGTCAGAAACCAAAGATTCGGCTCAAGAAGAGTTTAACGAAATTGACCAATTGGCCACCGCCATGAGTGAAATGACATCCACGGTGCAAACGGTCGCAGAGCATGCACAAAATGCATCAGCACTAACCGAGCAAGCGTCAGGTCAAGCAGAAACTGGTCAGCGTTTTGTCAAAGGCACCATCACTAAGATGAGTGAGCTATCGAAGGATATCGCGGCATCAGCGCAAGCCGTCAACCAAGTTGAAGAACGAGTGGTTGCGATTGGCAGTGTTGTTGGAACCATCCAAAGTATTTCCGAGCAAACCAACCTACTCGCGCTCAATGCTGCCATTGAAGCGGCTCGGGCTGGTGAAGCTGGGCGTGGTTTTGCGGTGGTGGCCGATGAAGTGCGTAACTTAGCGCAGCGCACCCAAAAAGCGACGATTGAGATCCAAGAGATGATTTCTCAATTACAAAATAGTGCCAATTCAGCCGTTGATTTAATGGAAAAAAGTGTAGTTGAAGCGGCTGAAGGAGTTGAGCTGGTTACGAATGCGGGCACTGAATTAGATGGTATTGTGAATCAAGTGCAACGGATCAATGACATGAATATCCAAATCGCAACGGCCGCTGGGCAGCAAACTAGCGTGGCTCAGGAAATGGACCAAAATCTAACCAATGTGAGGGAGCTCGTTGAAGCCTCAGTAACAGTAGTTGGTGAGTTGCTTGAAACATCAGAGATCATGCAAAGCAACGCTGAAGAGTTAGATCGGAAAATCACGATGTTCAAAGTCTAACTCTGTAGAAATTCGATCCTTCAATCAACGCCCACAATTCTTGTTGTTGGGCGTTTTTTATTGATATAAGTTTGCTATAAATAGCCTTCTAGCGACTGCATTGGTCTCAATTCACAAGGATGTCTCATGTTACTGCCTTCATCACTTCACGCTTTTGCGCACACCACCTATCAACATTTGCTAGAGCAACAACCGAGCATTGCACAGTGGTCCGAGCCATTGAAAAAACAGCTGTTGTATGTGGTCGGGATGAGCCAGTTTATCAATGAAGCATTATTGCGCGATGAACGGTTGTGTATGCAATTACCGGAAATGTTGGCGGGAGAGTCAAGGCTAGAGCATTACCGAGACGATCTCGTTATACAGCTAGAAGAGTGCAAAGATGAAATGTCAGGGCATCGTATTTTGCGTCAGTTTCGTAACCGGGAAATGGTGTACATCGCTTGGCGAGATTTCACCGCCAGTTGGACATTAGAAGAGAGCCTTGCACATCTTTCAGCACTGGCGGAAGCACTCATTTTTGAGACTTACCAGTGGCAGTACGCTGTTTGCTGCTTCGAGTGGGGAACGCCAACTAACGACCAAGGTGAAGCACAACCGATGCTGATCATCGGCATGGGCAAGTTAGGTGGCGGTGAGTTGAACTTCTCATCGGATATCGACCTCATTTTTACTTATCCTGAAAACGGTGAAACACAAGGCGCTCGCCGCAGCATCGCGAATGCGCAATTTTTTACCCGTTTAGGCCAGCGAATCATTAAAGCGTTGGATCAACATACCTTTGACGGTTTTTGCTACCGAGTTGATATGCGTTTGCGTCCTTTTGGTGAAAGTGGCCCACTGGTGATGAGCTATGCGGCGCTCGAAGATTATTACCAAGAGCAAGGGCGTGATTGGGAGCGTTATGCGATGATCAAAGCTCGAGTAATGGGGCGGGAAATGTATCCGCAGTATCAAGAGCTGCGTCAAATGCTGCGACCATTTGTGTTCCGCCGCTACATCGATTTTAGCGCCATTCAATCTCTGCGCCGTATGAAATCGATGATCAGCAGCGAAGTGAGACGTAGAGGGCTGCATAACAACATCAAATTAGGCGCAGGCGGGATCCGCGAAATTGAATTCATCGCACAAGTATTTCAGTTAATTCGTGGTGGACGAGAACCCAGTTTACGTCAGCGTGGACTATTAGAAACACTGGTTGCAATAGAAGAACTTGCCCTGCTCAAACCGCAAGAAGTGGCCGATTTACGACAAGCTTATCTGTTTTTACGCCGCCTTGAGAACCTATTGCAAGCGATGGCCGATAAGCAGACGCAAACCTTGCCAGACAATGAACTGGATCAACTTCGCTTAGCTGTTGCTATGCAATGCACTGACTGGGTAACGCTGCTTCACGAAACGCATCAACACATGACCAAAGTACATCAAGTATTTGCAACTCTGATTGGCGATGATGAAGAAGAAGATGACCACTGCGTTGCTAAACATTTTCACGAGCTGTGGGATATGGCGCACAAGCCAGATGTGCTTGAAACGATTTTTCAACAAGAGCTTACCTGTGATGATCCTGCCGGCATGGCGCATGTATTGATCCAATTTAAAGAGGATTTGGCGAAAAAAACGCTGGGCCCACGCGGACGAGATGTATTAAACCGGTTGATGCCAAAACTGTTCCAAGCGATTTTCATTCACCCAGATGCGCAGTTTGGCTTACCTCGTGTGCTGCATTTGATGTACAAAATTGTGACTCGAACCACTTACCTTGAGCTGCTAGATGAACACCCTGCGGCATTGACGCAGCTGGTGCGTTTATGTACCGCAAGCCCGATGATTTCGGAACAGCTTAGTCGTTACCCCATTTTACTCGATGAACTTATCGACCCGCAGCATCTCTATAATCCAATCGAGTTGTCTGCTTATAAAACTGAACTGCGTGATTTTCTTGCTCGTATTCCCGAAGAGGATATGGAGCAGCAAATGGAAGGATTGCGCCAATTTAAGCAGATCTGCATTTTGCGTATTGCTGCTGCTGATATTGCCGGTGCGTTGCCTGTGATGAAAGTGAGCGATCACTTAACCTACCTTGCTGAAGCCATCGTTGAAGCTGTGATCAACCAAGCTTGGCAGCAAGTCAGTGCAAAATACGGCCAACCCACTCATTTAAAAGAGAGGGATGGTAAAGGGTTTGCAGTCGTTGGCTATGGCAAAGTGGGGGGCTGGGAGTTGGGTTACAATTCCGATCTTGATATCGTGTTTCTCCATGACTGCCCAGTGGATTGTTACACCGATGGCGCAAAAGAGATTGATGGCCGTCAGTTTTATTTGCGCTTAGCCCAGCGCGTGATCCACATTTTTGCTACTCGTACCGCTTCTGGTATTTTGTATGAAGTTGATACTCGTTTGCGCCCGTCTGGAGCGTCCGGTTTATTAGTTAGCCCCGCTGAAGCGTTTGATGAATACCAGCGCAATGAAGCGTGGACGTGGGAACACCAAGCCTTAGTTCGAGCTCGAATGATTTATGGTGATGAGCCACTGCAACAGGCTTTCCATCGCACCCGCCATGAGATTTTGTCATTGGCAAGAGATGAAACCAAGCTCAAGCAGGATGTAGTCGCGATGCGGATAAAAATGCGCGATCATTTGGGGGGAAAGAAAAGTGGCCGTTTTATGCTTAAACAAGATGCTGGTGGCATCACTGATATTGAGTTTTTAGCTCAATATCTAGTGCTGCGTTTTAGCCATGAAAAGCCAAAATTGACGTTTTGGTCAGACAACGTACGCATTTTTGAGTCACTGCTGAACCAAGGCGTTATGGAGGAAGAACAAGCGCTGGCTCTCACCGATGCCTATACCTCAATGCGCAATCAGATCCATCATCGAAACTTGCTTAACTTGGATGCGGATGTTGACGAAAGTAAGTTTGTTGACCTGCGAAAACGAGTCACAAACGCTTGGCAGCAGTGGCTAGGTTGAGTGTTTTAGAGACTCAATGAGCTGTGTTACACTCAGCGCAATAACAAAAATTGGAGATCCACAATGAAACCAATCCTACCTGACTACAATGATGCAGGTGTATTGATTATTGGCGATGTGATGCTTGATCGCTACTGGTATGGCCCAACCGGTCGCATCTCACCAGAAGCCCCCGTTCCTGTAGTAAAAGTAGAGAATAGCGAAGAACGTCCAGGCGGCGCGGCAAACGTTGCAATGAACATTGCTTCGCTGGGCGGTCATGCGCACATTGTTGGTTTAACTGGCGTGGATGAGCCAGCGAAGGTTCTGACTGAAACGTTAACAGCGTTGAAAGTGAGTTGTGATTTTGTTGCTCTGCCAAATTATCCAACCATTACAAAATTACGCGTGCTAAGCCGAGGCCAGCAGCTGATCCGTTTGGATTTCGAAGATAAGTTTGAGAACACCGATCCAGAACTGATTTTATCTCGCATGGAGCTGGCGTTACCGAAAGTAAAAGCGGTGATCTTGTCCGATTACGCCAAAGGCGCATTAGAGCATGTGCAGCAATTAATCCAAAAAGCACGTGCAGCCAACGTTCCCGTTTTTATCGATCCTAAAGGAGCCGATTTCGAACGTTATCGTGGCGCAACATTGCTCACACCTAACATGTCTGAATTTGAACAGGTCGTAGGCAAAGTAAAAACAGAGCAAGAGCTAGTAGAAAAAGGCTTTGCCTTGATTGAACAGTTTGATCTTGGCGCACTGTTGGTGACTCGCAGCGAACATGGTATGACACTGTTACAACGCAATCAGAAGCCATTCCATTTACCAACATTAGCCAAAGAAGTGTATGACGTAACGGGCGCTGGAGATACGGTGATTTCAGTGCTTGCAGCATCAGTTGCGGCAGGTAAACCACTTGATGAAGCGTGCGCATTGGCCAATGCGGCGGCGGGTGTTGTGGTTGGTAAACTGGGCACGTCAACCGTTTCAACCATTGAACTAGCGGAAGCGGTTCACGGTAGCAAAGATACTGATTATGGTGTCATCAGTGAACAAGCCTTAATTGATGCGGTAAAAGTAGCTCAAGCTCAGGGCGAAAAGGTGGTGATGACCAATGGTTGCTTTGATATTTTGCATGCAGGACATGTTTCTTATCTTAACCACGCAGCCAAATTGGGCGATCGCCTGATTGTTGCCGTTAACACGGATGAGTCGGTTAAGCGTTTGAAAGGCCCAGGTCGCCCAGTCAATACAACGGATCGCCGCATGGCGGTACTGGCTGCATTGGGCGCTGTCGATTGGGTGGTTCCTTTTTCTGAAGATACGCCACAGCGTTTGATAGCGGCTGTACTACCTAACTTACTGGTGAAAGGTGGTGACTATAAACCTGAAGATATCGCCGGTGGTGAAGAAGTGATTGCTGCGGGTGGAGAAGTCAAAGTGTTGAACTTTGAAGATGGTTGCTCAACCACAGAAATTATTGAAGCGATTAAAGGCGGTAGAGGCTAACATCGCGCCGTATCCTTTGGCATTTTGTATAAAATGAGCCAATCACGACAAAAAAGCCGCTGAATTGTCAGCGGCTTTTACTTTTTTAGCTGTCTGCTTTTAAGCCAGCGTTGATATCTAAAATATCTTGCTCACTCAAGGTGCCTACTGCTTGACGCAATTGCAGTACGCTCAGCACATAGTCATAACGTGCGTTAGAGAGATTTTTATTCGCATCGTAGAGACGGCGCGTTGAATCAAGCACATCAACAATAGTTCGCGTACCTACATCAAACCCTGCTTCGGTCGCTTCCAGTGCTGATTTCGCTGAAATAACTGACTGCTCATAAGCACGTAAAGCGCCAATAGAGGCATTGATGTTGTTGTTAAATGCGCGTACATCTTTCACAACGCTGCGATACGTTTTTTCTAAATCTTGGCTTGCAGCAACGTACGCAAATTCAGCTTGTTTGGTTTGCGAAGTGGTTTTTCCACCAGTGTACAATGGCACCGCAAGGTTAATACCGACATTAAAATCGTTATAATCCCCTTTAGAGCCGCTATTATTATTACTTTCATCGCCGTACTTGTAGCCGCCATCAAGAGTCAGTGAGGGTAAGTGCCCTGAACTTGCTAATGAAATATTATCTTTCGCGACATCTTGAGCAATACGAGCGGTCAGCAAAGAGAGGTTTTTCTGTTGGGCTTCTTCAAGCAGAGCATCAATCGGCTGCGTTGTTTTGCTGGCTGAAAAACGATTAGTATCCAACACACTTAAATCAGAATGTTCTTGGCCGGTAATTTCACGCAAGGTTTCATAACTATTAGTGAGGCTATTTTTTGCCAAAACTTCATCAGCAAGCACGCCATCGTATTGCGCTTGTGCATCATGCACGTCAGTAATTGCAGAAAGACCGACTTCAAAACGTTGTTTCGTTTGCTCTAATTGACGAGCCACTGCCGCTTTTTCTGCACGGACAAATGCCAAGTTATCTTTGGCGCGAAGCACTTCAAAATAGGCTTGTGCAACGCGTAAAATTAGACCTTGCTGGGTGGCCGCATAGGCAGAATCCGCTTTGCGTGCATTCTTTTCTGCCGTGTCTAAAGAAACCCAACTTGAACGTTGATAAAGCTGCTGAGAGAAACTGATGCCTGCTGTGAGCTTATCACTTTCGCGTGTATCAATATCGCTGCGGTTGATATTGTAACCAGCAGTCAGGTTGATCTGCGGTAACAGATCGCCACGGCTAGATGTGACCGCTTCAAATGCAGCATCACGTTGAGCTGCAGAGCTCAGTAACTGAGGATCATTTTCTTTGGCTTGATTATAGATTTCAGTAAGAGTATCCGCCCATACTGAAGAACTCAGGCTGCCTAATGCTGCGCTGATGAATAGTGGAAGCAGTTTTTTCATTGGTCCTATTCCCTGCCTTAATATGTAAGAAGGTTACTTTTAAGGAGTTTAACTTAAATTGGTGGTAATTCACTCGAAACTTTGCACTTTTTTACACATAGCTGTCCACATGTGCAATAAAATTCGATGCTCGTTTAAAAATAAATATAAAATTTATATAAAAAGTTGAGCAATATCCTTGGTGATGGATGAATTCCATGATTAAACTATGAGATTCACTGAGCGAGGTTTCAAATGCAGCAGTCTGACAAACAGTACAACATTTTTACGCCCCAAGATGTGGACGTCATTTCAAAAGAAACACTGTTCCAAGGTTTTTTCCGCATGGTGAAATACCGCTTTAAACACAAGTTGTTTGAAGGTGGATGGAGTGAGGTGATTGAAAGAGAAATGTTTGAAAGAGGTCATGCTGCGGCTATGCTTCCTTATGATCCTGCGCGTGATGAAGTCGTGATTATAGAGCAAATTCGAGTTGGAGCACTAGAGCACGCCCATCCTTGGCAACTGGAGATTGTTGCTGGAGTCATCGACACTAATGAAACGTCCGAGCAGGTTATACGTCGAGAGGCGATGGAAGAGGCGGGAATTGAAGTGAACCGAACCGAAAAAATTAGCTCTTATTATCCATCATCTGGGGGATGCTCTGAATTACTCGACGTCTTTGTTGGTGAAATCGATGCAACGCAAGCTAAAGGCGTACATGGGCTTGACTATGAAGGTGAAGACATCAAAGTTCATGTCATGAGCCGTGAAGAGGCTTACCGCTTAGTGAAAAATGGCCAAATTGAGAATGGTGCCTCAATTATCGCTTTACAATGGTTAGAGCTAAACTATCAACAGTTACAATTGCAATGGCAGAATTAGCATTGAAAAAACCGTATCACGTTGATTTATCGGAACTAATGCGTGTGTACGAAACTAACTACGCGAAATTGAACGCTTTGTTACCAAGTCAGCCGAGCGTAGGTGACTTACGCTGTTATCAGGCCGCTCAAATGACCTATCAATTACAAGTGCTAGAGGTCACAAAGTACACAACTTTAGTGGAGATTTGTCAGAGTGATGACGTTTCAGTATTTCCATTACCGTCGATGTCTGTCAGGCTTTACCACGATGCACGTGTTTCCGAAGTGTGTGCAAGTGCGCGGATAAATCAGATCAAAGCTCGCTATGATTACCCGAATGAACAAATGATGCAAAAAGATGAGAAAGCGCAAATCAATCGCTTTTTAGGCGATTGGCTTACTTTCTGTTTAAAGCACGGGATTAGTCGAGCTCCAATTTAGTCTTCGTCATAGATGAAAATTAGTCATTCAATTTGGATTAATAAATTTTGAACGTGTCGCCAACTCTAGACAATTCAGACAGCATCAAGCTGCTACAAATTACCGATACGCATCTGTTTGCGCCGGATGATGGCAGCCTGTTGAGTGTTAATACGGTAGATAGCTTTCATGCTGTTGTGGCGGAGATTTGCGCACAACATGTTGAATTTGATGCAATTCTGGCTACGGGCGACATCTCGCAAGATCATAGTGCTGAGTCTTATCTTCGTTTCTCTCGTGGTATTTCCTCATTAGAAAAAACTTGTTTTTGGCTTCCCGGTAATCACGACTTTAAACCTAATATGGGCGCCGTATTCCCGTCAGAGCAGATTCAACAGTCGGAGCATGTATTACTCGGTGAACACTGGCAGATGGTGATGCTCGATTCTCAAGTGGTGGGCGTACCGCACGGACGGCTGAGTGATCAACAATTGGCTTTACTTGACGAAAAATTATCGACGCACCATCAGCGACACACCTTGATTGTGCTGCATCATCATCCTCTATTGGTGGGGAGCGCCTGGCTCGATCAACATAGCCTCAAAGACAGCGATGCTTTTTGGAATATCGTCACGCAACATCGCAATGTGAAAGCCGTCCTGTGTGGTCATGTTCATCAAAATATGGATAAACTCCATCACGGTGTCCGAGTGATGGCCACTCCCTCGACCTGTGTACAATTTAAGCCCAATTCAGATGATTTTGCTTTGGATCGCACTTCCCCAGGATGGCGTGAATTGACGCTATCTGCTGATGGTCAAATAGAAACTCAAGTCAAACGTTTAGCTAATGGCGCATTCCAACCGGATTTTAACGCTAATGGATACTGAGATGCCTACTCGTCAACCTATGCTGCTTTATATTCACGGCTTTAATAGCTCGCCGCTGTCGCACAAAGCACAAGTGATGGTGAAGTATTGCCAAATGCAGCGTCCTGATATCAAAGTGATGGTGCCTAAGTTACCCAGTTTTCCCGCGCAAGCTGCGGAATATCTACTTGATCTTATTCATCAACATCAAGATCAATATCGTATTGCGCTGGTGGGGAGTTCATTAGGCGGGTATTTGTCTATTTGGTTAAACCATTTGTTTGGTTTTCGTGCCGTGGTGATAAACCCAGCAATCAAACCGTATGAATTATTGGTCAATTTTTTAGGCGAACAAGTCAACCCCTACACGCAAGAGCACTATCGGCTAGAGGCGAAACATATTGAAGAGCTCAAAGCATTAGAGGTTAAAATTAATGACGTCACGTCATTTTGGTTGTTGCAGCAAATGGGCGATGAAGTCTTAGATTACCGTCAAGCCGTCGCTAAATTGACGGGAGCAAAACAGACGGTTGAATTTGGCGGCGATCATAGCTTTGTGAACTTTGAGCGATATCCGCGACAAATCATCGAATTCCTAGATCTCTGACCAATTCATTGAGGGGGGAGTCATAATTTTACCTGTAACTTACTTATCTCGCTTGACATAAGCAAGGCTCTTCCAGACTATGTCCTATCTATACTTTTGCAGTTTGTAATGCTGAAAAAATCAGCGTTGTTGTCGTTAATTAATCACAAGTACATCATTGATAAACTGCCGAAAAAGTAACGAATCATTTATCTATAAAAGCATTCCGTATTATGACTGAACAATATAATGCTGGGGCCATTGAAGTTCTTAATGGTTTAGAACCAGTACGTCGCCGACCTGGGATGTATACGGACACCGCGCGACCTAACCATTTAGGCCAAGAAGTTATCGATAACAGTGTCGATGAAGCGCTAGCCGGATATGCCTCCAAGGTACAAGTTATTCTCCACGCCGATCAATCACTTGAAGTGATCGATGATGGGCGTGGTATGCCTGTTGATATTCACCCTGAAGAGAAAATATCAGGCGTTGAGCTTATCTTCTGTAAATTGCATGCGGGTGGTAAGTTTTCAAACAAAAGCTACCAGTTCTCCGGTGGTTTACATGGGGTAGGTATTTCCGTAGTGAATGCCCTATCCAAGCGTGTGGAAGTGACCGTTCGCCGTGATGGGCAAATATATGAAATGGCGTTTGAGCACGGTAATAAAGTCGAGGAATTGACGGTAACTGGTACCTGTGGTCGTCGCAATAAAGGGACAAGTGTCCACTTTTGGCCCGATACCAGCTACTTTGATTCGCCTAACTTTTCAGTGACTCGCCTAATCAATAATTTGCGCGCTAAAGCGGTACTTTGCCCGGGGCTCGAGATCACCTTTAGTGATAAGGTTAACAATCTTGAGCACCGTTGGTACTACGAAGACGGCCTAAAAGATTATCTCGCAGAAGGCGTAAAGGGTTACACCTTATTGCCCGAAGAGCCATTTACGGGTGAGTTTGTCGCTGAAACTGAAGCGGCCAACTGGGCGGTGATCTGGCTACCTGAAGGTGGTGAGATGATCACCGAAAGCTATGTTAACTTAATCCCTACCGCACAAGGTGGTACGCACGTTAACGGCTTACGCCAAGGGTTACTCGATGCGATGCGTGAATTCTGTGAGTTCCGCAACCTGTTGCCGCGTGGCGTTAAGTTAACTGGTGAAGATGTCTTTGATCGCTGTTCTTATGTATTGTCGGTTAAGATGCAAGACCCACAGTTTGCAGGGCAAACCAAAGAGCGCCTTTCTTCACGTCAAACCGCGGCTTTTGTTTCAGGTGTGATAAAAGACTCCTTCAGTTTATGGCTGAATGAAAAACCACAACTCGCTGAATTACTTGCCGAAGTGTGCATAGCCAATGCGCATCGCCGCATGCGAGCCAGCAAAAAAGTGGTACGGAAAAAAATCGCATCAGGCCCCGCGCTCCCCGGTAAATTGACCGATTGTTCAGTGCAAGACCTGAGCCGCACGGAAATCTTCTTTGTCGAAGGGGATTCAGCAGGCGGCAGTGCTAAGCAAGCGCGCGATCGCGAATTTCAGGCGGTTATGCCACTGCGTGGGAAAATTTTAAATACGTGGGAAGTGTCGGCAGACCAAGTGCTGGCTTCACAAGAAGTGCATGATATTTCTGTTGCGCTTGGGATTGATCCTGATAACGACGATCTAGATGGATTGCGTTACGGTAAAATCTGTATTCTCGCAGATGCGGACTCTGATGGTTTACATATTGCCACCTTGCTCTGTGCCTTATTTACCAAACATTTCCGAGCACTAGTCAAAGCGGGCCACATTTTTGTTGCGATGCCTCCTTTGTATCGGATCGACTGCGGCAAAGAGGTCTTTTATGCACTCGATGATGCTGAAAAAGAGGGCATTTTAGAGCGACTTAGCCAGAAAAAAGCCAAAATCAACGTCCAACGATTTAAAGGTTTGGGTGAAATGAATCCGCTTCAATTGCGTGAAACAACGATGGATCCAAACACGCGCCGCTTGGTGCAACTGACCATTGATGATGCTGAAGCAACGGATGAGATGATGGACATGTTGCTAGGTAAAAAGCGTGCAGATGACCGCCGCGCATGGTTGCAACGTTATGGCGATATGGCAGAGGTGCAATAAATGTCAACTGAAATAACCTTTGATGGTGTTGAAAAACTGCCGCTGCGTAAGTTCACTGAAGACGCCTATCTCAATTATTCGATGTACGTCATCATGGACCGCGCACTGCCTTATATTGGCGATGGTTTAAAACCGGTACAGCGACGTATTATTTATGCGATGTCGGAGCTTGGACTCTCGGCGTCAGCCAAGTACAAAAAATCAGCGCGTACCGTTGGTGACGTGCTCGGTAAATACCACCCGCACGGTGATTCGGCCTGTTACGAAGCGATGGTATTAATGGCACAACCCTTTTCTTACCGCTATCCACTGGTGGATGGTCAAGGTAACTGGGGTGCTCCGGACGATCCAAAATCCTTCGCGGCGATGCGTTATACCGAAGCGAAACTGTCTAAATTCGCTGAAGTTTTACTGGGTGAGCTTGGACAAGGCAACGTTGATTGGCAGCCTAACTTTGATGGGACAATGCAAGAACCACAAATGCTGCCGGCGCGTTTACCTCATATTTTGCTCAATGGCGTCACGGGAATTGCGGTGGGCATGGCGACCGATATTCCGCCACATAATGTGCGCGAAATTGCCGATGCGACGATTCACCTGATCGATAACCCGGAAGCGCAACTGCACGATGTGATGCAGTACGTGCAAGGGCCGGATTATCCGACCGAAGCGGAAATCATTTCACCTAGAATTGAAATTGAGAAAATATATCGCTCAGGTCGCGGCAGTATCAAAATGCGCGCGGTTTGGCATAAAGAGGGTAGTGATGTTGTGATCACAGCATTACCTCATCAAGTCTCAGGCGCTAAATTGCTCGAACAAATCGCTAACCAAATGCGCGCGAAGAAATTGCCAATGGTTGAAGATTTACGCGATGAATCGGATCACGAGAACCCTACGCGTATTGTTATTGTGCCGCGTTCTAACCGCGTAGATTGTGACTTGTTGATGAGCCACTTGTTCGCATCAACCGATCTAGAGAAAAGCTTCCGTGTTAACTTGAACATGATTGGCTTAAACAATCGTCCTGAAGTGAAAGGTTTAGTGACCATTCTTTCTGAGTGGATTGAGTTTCGTCGCACCACGGTTCGCCGCCGCTTACAGTACCGTCTTGATAAAGTCATGGCGCGTTTGCACATCTTGGAAGGTTTGCTCATTGCTTATCTGAATATTGATGAAGTGATTGAAATCATTCGTACTGAAGATGAACCGAAAGCGGTATTGATGGCCCGGTTTGGTATTAGTGCTATTCAAGCCGATGCGATTTTAGATACCAAACTTCGCCACTTAGCCAAACTTGAAGAGATGAAGATTCGTGGTGAGCAAGATGAGCTTGCCAAAGAGCGCGAAAAATTAGAGCAGTTGCTTGGTTCTGAGCGTCGCTTGAACACATTGTTGAAGAAAGAGATCAAAGCGGATGCTGAGAAGTACGGTGATGATCGCCGTTCACCACTGATTGAGCGTGCTGAATCTAAAGCGTTGACTGAGCGTGACCTTGTGCCAAGTGAAGCGATCACCGTTGTGCTTTCGGAAAAAGGCTGGGTACGTCATGCCAAAGGGCATGATGTGGATTGCCAAAGTTTGAGCTACAAATCCGGCGACCAGTATTTGGCTCATGCTTGTGGTAAGAGCAATCAACAGGTCGTATTCTTGGGTAGCGATGGTCGAAGTTATTCGCTTGAAGCTCACTCGCTACCTTCGGCGCGCAGCCAAGGTGAGCCGATTACGGGTCGTCTCAACATCACAGAGGGCTCGTCTATTCGCCAAGTAGTGATGGGGGAAGAGGATCAACTCTGGCTAGTGGGCTCGGATGCCGGTTATGGTTTTGTGTGTAAAGGTGGTGAACTGCTGTCGAAAAACCGTAGTGGTAAAGCCTTAGTTAATTTGCCTGATAACTCAGAGGTAATGACGCCGCAGGCCATCGGTAATTTGGAGTCTGATGACATTTTAGCGATCACGAATCAGGGGCGAATGTTGCTATTCCCAATCAAAGATTTACCACAGCTAACCAAAGGCAAAGGCAACAAAATAATCAATATTCCTGCGGCTAAGTCCAAAGAGCGTGAAGAGTTTGTGTCACACTTAATCTCCTTGCCTCAAGGATCGGCTATTACGCTCTATGCCGGCAAACGCAAACTTGGTTTAAAAGCCAGCGATCTAGAAAACTTCCGTGGTGAGCGTGGACGTCGAGGTAGCTTACTGCCGAGAGGGCTACAACGTGTTACTGCGATTGAGATTGAATCAGAACTTAGTGATTCAGATCTTGAGCAAGAGTAAAAGTCTATAAATAAAAGCCCCCTTCGTGAGTTGGGGGCTTTTTTATGTTTCTTTGTTTTTGGTGGCTTAGTTTATTCGCGTAGGTCTTCAACAATTGTCACGGGAAGTGTCATCTCTTCACCTTTACGTAAGATGAGCACATCGACAACGGTACCTGGGCGCAAGTCAGTGACAATTTCCATCACACTCTTGCGACCATTAATTTTTTTACCGCCAATTTTTAGAATAATGTCACGCTCTTTAAAACCAGCCGTTTCCGCAGGGCCATTGGGGTCAATGCCCAACACAACTATGCCGCCAATATGTTCACTGCCAAGTAGGCGAGATGTTACTGGAGTAATATCTTGCCCATCAATACCGATATAGCCGCGAATCACGCGTCCATCAGCAATGATTTTTTCCATAATGGTATTGGCTAATTTGTAGGGAATCGCGAATGATATACCATCGGTTTTCATTTCAGTTGCTTGTTGAAACGAAGCCGTATTAATACCTACGAGCTCTCCTTGAGTGTTGACCAAAGCTCCACCTGAATTGCCTTCATTAATGGCCGCATCAGTTTGGATGAAAGCTTGACGTCCATCGGTACTGACTGATGAACGTTCAGTGGCAGAAATGATACCAAAAGTAGTGGTTTGTCCAAGGTTGTATGGATTGCCAATGGCCAGTACCACATCGCCAACTTTCACCGAGTAATTGGGATTTTGTGGAATAACGGGAAGGTTCGTTCCTTCGATTCGCAAAATTGCGATATCCGTGCGTCGATCTTTGCCTACTAATTGCGCTGCTGCGAGACGGCCATCTTGTAAGGCCGCTACGATTTGGTCGGCTTGGGCTACTACGTGATAGTTAGTAATGATGTACCCTTTCTCGCTCACAATCACACCAGAACCTAACCCTTGAATCGACAGTTTACTGCGATCGCTTTCGGTGTATTTTTGGTTGTAAATATTGACTACAGCAGGTGCGGCGCGGCGAACGGCTTGGTTAAACGAAATTTGCAAAGAGAGCGCATTGGGAGACTCTTCGGCCGCGATTTGCGGGAGAACATTTGAACGTAGCGAGGGAACCGCTAGTAAAATAACAACAGCAGCGAGAAGCCCAAGCCCCACTGAACGAAGTAAAAAGTTAAGCATATCTTCCCCAAACAAAACCCGCTATATACTCAGCTTATTTTACACCTGAGCTTGAGAGAGGAAGAATAGCACTACATGATTGAATAAGAAAAGGGCAGCATTCAAATGCTGCCCTGATCACTCGACAAGAGATTCTCACTAATTAGCGAATAACCAAGTAAATGGTTCTATCACCTCGTTGGATATTCAGCGCAAGTATGCTCGGCTTTTTCTCCAAAATTTCGCGTAATTGTGCGAGGTTTTTCACTCGTTGGCGGTTAACACCAATGATGATGTCCTCTTTTTGTAGTTGATACGCTTCTGCCGCTGACCCTTTCTCTATAGCAGTCACTTTAACGCCAGCGATTGGGTCTTGATCCGTCGTATTGGTCAGTGCCGCACCAGTCAACCCCGAGTGCAGTTGCTCTGCTTTGGTTGTGGTGTTGTTTTCACTCAAGGTTACGTCGAAGGTTTTGCTTTTACCATCGCGGATAACATCGATTGTGATTTTTTTACCTGCACCTAATGTTGCCACTTTGGCTCTTAATTCATTGAAGGTAGAAACGTTTTTTCCATTAATAGCTGTGATGACATCACCCGCTTTGATCCCTGCTTTATCGGCGGCGCTATCTTTGATAACTTGGCTAACAAACGCCCCTTTACTTGACTCATAGCCTAGCGCTTCAGCCAGTTCAGAGGTTATTTCACCCCCTTGAACGCCGAGCACGCCACGTTTTACCTCACCAAATTCTAAGATCTGTTCGGTTAAGTTTTTCATCATATTTGATGGTATTGCAAAACCGATCCCAACGTTGCCACCATTCGGCCCAAGAATCGCGGTATTAATCCCAATCAATTCACCATTGAGATTGACTAAGGCACCACCAGAGTTGCCACTGTTAATCGCGGCATCGGTCTGAATAAAGTTCTCAAAGTTTTCAAGATTAAGTCCACTTCGTCCTAGCGCAGAAACAATGCCGGAAGTCACCGTTTGACCAAGACCAAACGGGTTCCCGATCGCGACCGTGAAATCACCTACACGCAGTTTGTCTGAATCCGCGATACGAATTTGGGTTAAATTTTTTGCTTTTTTGAGTTTGATCAGCGCGATATCGGACATTTTATCGCCACCGACGAGCTCCGCATCGTATTCTCGGCCGTCGTATAGTTTGACGCGAATCTTATCAGCGCCATCGATGACGTGATAATTAGTCACAACATAACCTTTGTCTGCGTCAGTAATGACACCAGAGCCTAATGCTCTAAATGGCCGCTCTTGCGATTGGTCGATTGGGAAGTCAGGACCAAAGAAAAATCGAAACTGCTCGGGTAAACGTTGATGGGAAACTTGAGTTCCCTCAACTGAGATACTCACAACCGCCGGTGTCACTTGCTCTAGCATCGGTGCTAAGCTCGGCAATGGCTCACCACTGACAGAAAAGGGTAGCGCTGCCATTGCGGGTAGTGGGGTGATGATTGAACTTAAACTTAACGATAGAGCGGTTAAAAGAAGTAAAGGTTTTTTCATCATAAGCTCCTTTGGAATAACTGTGTTCGAAGTTTAATATTTGTACGAAAGACAAAACTTCAACACTCTCGTGAGGTTTATGACTCAAAAACCTTTATAAAGTTCATGAATTCAGATTAAACGGCTTTCACCTTAACCACGTCTGCAGAATGAATGATCTCTTTTTTAGGGGTATTAAAAAGCCCTGTTGCGCCATTGGCATAATCTTTCGGTGGCTGTTCCAAAATGTCATCGTTGCTTTTCTCTGTATCATTATGCAGAGCGATTTTTTTGATAAATGGGTTATCTTGCTCTGGCATATTCGGCAGAATTTCGGACGATGTTTTGGCCATGTGTTGATACAGTTTTGTATAATCTTTACCTAGTGTATCGAGTATTTCTGCCGCTTGAGCAAAATGATCCGACAATTCTTGGCGTTGTTGTTCCAAACTAAATTTCGCGTTATCTAATTCTTTTTGTAGAGACTTTTGGTTTTTATATTGAGGCGTAGTCAATCGTGAAATGACCATTCCCAACACAGCCCCTACTAGCAAGCCTACAATGGCATATATCCAAGGCATAACAGCTCCTTATTGTTGTTATTTAACATGTTTTTTACCTGTTGGTTACACACGTCGCTTGGACATGTTACTATGACTGCTCTAGCCAATAAAGCGAAATACACGAAATAGCAGTTTCCATTTTCTTTAGTGCAGTAGGCGGTCATGACACCAAAACAGCGATATGAACACGATGTAAAAAAACTCGGTTTTCAACGAGACTCTGCTCAAGAAAGCGCCGTCGATGCGCTGGATTTACTCTACCATCAGTTTCAGGATTATCTTAACCAACCAGTTAAGCCCTCCGCGGTTTGGACTAAATGGCTTGGCCGCCAACCTAAACAGCCTAACTTACCTAAAGGGCTCTATTTTTGGGGCGGTGTCGGGCGAGGAAAAACCTATCTAATGGATACGTTTTTTGAAGCTCTGCCAACCACTCGCAAAATGCGAGTGCATTTTCACCGTTTTATGTACCGAGTTCATGATGAGTTGAAGGCGCTGGCTGGAGTTGAAGAGCCTTTAGAAAAGGTTGCCGATATTTTTAAGTCTGAAACGGAAATTATCTGTTTTGATGAATTTTTTGTATCAGATATTACCGATGCGATGATTTTGGGTACCTTGTTTCAAGCACTGTTTAAGCGCGGTATTATCTTAGTGGCGACATCGAACATTCCACCGCACGACTTATACCGCAATGGCTTGCAGCGAGCACGCTTTCTCCCTGCAATTGTTTTGATTGAATCACACTGTCATGTGTTGAACGTCGATAGTGGCATTGATTATCGCTTAAGAACATTAGAGCAAGCGGAAATTTACCACTATCCATTGGATGAAGCAGCAAGCCACAATTTACAACATTACTATCGGCAATTGGTTGGTGACGAGAAAAAAGAAGCACGCAGTGAGATTGAAATCAATCATCGCACCCTCGCTGTTGTAAAGGCTAGTGATGGTATTTTACATGCGACATTTGAACAGTTATGCCAAACGGCGAGAAGCCAAAACGATTACATTGAGTTGTCCAAAATTTACCACACAGTACTGCTGGCCGATGTGAAGCAAATGGATCGCGCCATCGATGATGCAGCGCGGCGTTTTATTGCGTTGATTGATGAATTTTATGAACGACATGTAAAAGTAATTATCTCAGCCGAAGTGGCGTTGGACGATCTGTATCTGCATGGGCAACTTGAGTTTGAATTCAAACGTTGTCAGTCGCGGTTAATTGAAATGCAAAGTCATGAGTATTTATCAAGGGAACATCTGGCCTAGCTCAATCCGAACACTTTTAAAGCAAAATAAAAAATTCGTGATTTTGTTCAAAAAGAGGTGATTTTTTCTACTGACTTCCCTATAATCCTGCGACCCACCGTTACTGCAGGCCTGTTTCTGTGAAACGAGAGGCCGAGAGAAACCAAACGCTCGAAGGGGCAACTTTGGACTCTTAGACAGTGGGGGCATTTTAATGCTCCTTTTAGTGTAAATTTTATTTAACGGGTTATTATTAGCATGAAAACTTTCGTTGCTAAACCAGAAACTGTAAAACGCGACTGGTATATCGTAGACGCTGAGGGTAAAACTCTAGGTCGTCTAGCAAGTGAAATTGCATCTCGCCTACGTGGCAAACATAAAGCTGAATACACTCCTCACGTAGACACTGGTGATTACATCATCGTTGTAAACGCTGAGAAAGTTACTGTAACAGGTAACAAAGCAGCAGCTAAAACTTACTACCGTCACACTGAATTTCCAGGCGGCTTAAAATCAATCACTTTCGACAAGCTGATTATTCGTAAGCCAGAGATGGTTATTGAGCTAGCGGTTAAAGGTATGCTACCACGTGGTCCTCTAGGCCGTGCTATGTACCGTAAGCTGAAAGTTTACGCTGGCGCTGAGCACAACCATGCTGCTCAACAACCAAAAGTACTAGACATCTAATTGGGGATTTCGAAAATGGCAGAGAATCAATACTACGGCACTGGCCGTCGCAAAAGCTCAGCTGCACGCGTTTTTATTAAACCAGGCAGCGGCAACATTGTAATCAACAAGCGTAGCCTTGATGTTTACTTTGGTCGTCCAACTTCTCGCATGGTTGTTAAACAACCTCTTGAGCTAGTTGAACTAACTGAGAAACTAGATCTATACATCACTGTTAAAGGTGGTGGTATTTCTGGTCAAGCTGGTGCTATCCGTCACGGTATCACTCGCGCTCTAATGGAATACGACGAATCACTACGTCCTGTTCTACGTGCAGCTGGCTACGTTACTCGCGACGCTCGTTGCGTTGAACGTAAGAAAGTTGGTCTGCGTAAAGCACGTCGTAAACCACAATTCTCTAAGCGTTAATCTTTTTTCAAAAGATTCGCTTCCAGTGTTACTGGATTGTGGTTCAAAAGCCCGGTATTTATACCGGGCTTTTTGTTTTTTGGTGTTAGCAAACACTCATTTTTTTAATCACATCATTTGGTTGTTGCTCTTTAATCTTCCTTTTGTGACCTCACGTGCGATTTACTTCACGAATGTTACGAAAAGGTAGCTTTATCTTGTCAAAAAGTAGGGTTTTATTTATGATTTGCCATCAAATAAATACAACTAGATTCGTATTTTGTTAGCCATGCTCTTGATAAGCGGAATAATAATAATCCACAGGGAGCAAATGGGAGAATGTTTGGATGAGCAATGCGCCTTTAAATAACGGTCGCAGACGTTTCTTAACCGCGACAACAGCCGTTGTCGGAGGGTTAGGAGCTGCTGCTGTCGCCGTTCCTTTTATTAAATCTTGGAACCCAAGTGCCAAAGCCAAAGCGGCTGGAGCCCCCGTTGAAGTTGAAATCGGTAAACTTGAAGAGGGGCAAATGGTTCGTGTTGAGTGGCGAGGAAAACCTGTTTGGGTTGTTCGTCGTTCTCAATCAGTGGTCGATGGGCTAAAAGATATCGAAAACCAACTTCGAGATCCTCAATCGGATGAGCAGCAGCAGCCTAATTATGCGCAAAATGCTTATCGATCGATTAAACCTGAATATTTCGTTGCTGTGGGTATTTGTACTCACCTTGGCTGTTCACCTACTTATTTGCCTGATTCTTTTAGTGAACAAGTTCAAGGGGTTAAATCTGGTTTTTTCTGTCCTTGCCATGGTTCGAAATTTGATATGGCGGGTCGAGTTTTTCAAGGTGTTCCGGCACCACTAAACTTGGTTATCCCTCAATATATGTATCTTAGCGATACTCGTATTGTCATAGGATTAGATGAGACCGGGGAGGCTGCATAATGCAAGTTTTACTTGATTGGGTAGAAAAGCGTTTACCTGCAATGAACGCTTACAAAAAACACCTATCTGAATATCCAATGCCAAAAAACTTTAACTTTTGGTATTTGTTTGGATCGTTAGCTATGTTGGTTCTTGTTAACCAACTGCTCACTGGCGTGTGGCTAACCATGAACTATGTGCCATCAGGTGAAGGGGCTTTTGCATCTGTTGAATACATAATGCGTGATGTTGAGTATGGTTGGTTACTGCGCTATATGCACTCCACTGGCGCTTCAGCTTTCTTTGTGGTGATTTATCTACATATGTTCCGTGGCTTAATTTACGGTTCCTATCAAAAGCCTCGTGAGCTGCTATGGCTATTTGGCATGCTGATCTTCTTAGTGTTGATGGCCGAAGCCTTTATGGGATACTTGCTACCATGGGGACAAATGTCCTATTGGGGAGCGCAAGTTATTATCTCTTTGTTCGGTGCAATCCCCGTTATCGGCGATGATTTAACTCTATGGATACGTGGTGACTACGTTATTTCAGGTGCCACTCTGAACCGTTTCTTTGCACTGCATGTGATTGCTTTACCTATTGTTTTATTGTTGCTAATTGTTCTCCATATATTAGCACTGCATGAAGTCGGCTCTAATAACCCTGACGGTATCGAAACCAAAGTACCAAAAGGGTCGATGGGCGATGATTATAAAACGCAGTTTAAATTTCACGACTACTACACCAAGAAATACGACATCATTGATTCGATTCCATTCCATCCTTACGGGACAGTGAAAGATCTTATTGGTGTAGCCGGTTTCTTAATCCTGTTCTGTTATGTGTTGTTCTTTAACCCAGAGATGGGGGGCTACTTCCTTGAGCCGCCTAACTTTGAAGCGGCAAACCCACTAAAAACGCCAGCACACATCGCACCTGTTTGGTATTTCACGCCTTTCTATGCAATTTTACGTGCTGTTCCTGATAAGTTAATTGGTGTGGCTGCGATGGGTGCATCGATTGTGGTGTTGTTCTTATTGCCATGGCTGGATCGTTGTAAGGTTCGTTCTTACCGTTATCGTAGTAAGTTCCACTTAATCAATATTATTCAGTTCACTATCTGCTTTATTGCGTTAGGGGTTTTAGGTGCGTTACCTGCGACAGCCACTTACACAATGCTTGCACGTATATTTAGCGTTGGTTACTTCATGTTCTTTGTTTTGTTGTTCTTCTACAGCAAAAATGAAGCAACGAAACCATTACCAGAGAGGGTGACATTTAAATGAAAAAGTGGATTGTAATTTTGTTTGCAATGCTGCCATCTCTTGCTTTGGCAGCTGGCGCAAATGTACATTTAGATAAAGCAAATAATGATTTAACAGATCAAGCATCACTGCAGCATGGTGCAAAGCTATTCATGAACTACTGTTTTGGTTGCCACTCAACTCAGTACCAGCGTTATGAGCGTGTAGCGAATGATTTGAATATTCCCTCGGATTTGATGAAAGAGAATTTGATTTTTGATCCGAATGCCAAAATTGGTCAACTGATGGAGAATGCGATTCCAGATAAGTCGGCAGCGAAATGGTTTGGTGCACCACCACCAGATTTAACGCTTGTGGCTCGTGTTCGAGGAACAGATTGGTTGTATACTTACCTTCGTTCATTTTATGCCGATCCTAGCCGGCCCTTTGGCGTAAACAACATCGTATTCCCAAGTGTCGGTATGCCTCATGTGCTTGAAGAGCTACAAGGGATCCCACAACCAGTTTATGGTACTCATCTTGTCAATGGCGAGGAAGTCAAGGCTGTTATTGGTGTCGAGTCTGATGGAACGGGTGAGCTGAGCCAAAGTGAGTATGATCAAGCGGTCCGTGATATTGTTAACTTCCTTGAATATTCAGCAGAACCAGTCAAGCTTGAACGTCAAACTTTAGGTTGGTGGGTAATGGCATTCCTTGTGCTATTTACCACCGTGGTTGTTCTATTGAAGAAAGAATATTGGCGTGATGTGCATTAATTGTGCTACCATGCGGCGTTAATTTCTAATTTTTAGAATCTTCAATGGAGGCTTGGCCTCCATTGTTTTTATATCTGTAAGTGTGCTGGAGGGCTCCATGGCTGTAGCTGCCAATAAACGTTCTGTGATGACGCTATTTTCGAGTGCATCTGATATGTATAGTCATCAGGTACGTATTGTTCTAGCGGAAAAAGGTGTCAGTGTTGAAGTAGAATTAGTTGATGAAACCAATCTGCCAGCTGACCTTATTGAGCTAAACCCATATAAGACAGTACCAACGTTAGTTGATCGTGAGCTTGCTCTTTATGACTCAAAGATCATCATGGAATACCTAGATGAGCGTTTCCCTCATCCACCGCTGATGCCTGTTTATCCTGTGGCTCGTGGTAATAGCCGTTTGATGATTTACCGTATTGAGAAAAACTGGTACTCACTGGCTGAGAAAGTCGTGAAGGGTAATGCGGAAGAGTCAGAAGCTGCTCGTAATAAATTACGCAATGATCTGCTTACTCTTGGTCCTGTGTTCGCGGAATACGAATATTTCATGAGTGAAGAGTTTAGCCTCATTGACTGCTATTTAGCTCCATTACTATGGCGCTTACCTGTTTTGGGTATTGATCTGATTGGTCCTGGCTCTAAAGAGCTTAAAGTATATATGAATCGTGTTTTTGAGCGTGATTCATTCTTGGCTTCTTTAACAGAAGCTGAACGTGAGATGCGTTTAGTTCGTTAAGGCAGTTTGATGGATATCTCTCAAATGACTCCTCGCCGACCTTATATGCTTAGAGCATTTTATGATTGGCTATTAGAAAATGAATTGACTCCTCATGTTGTTGTGGATGCTACTCTTACGGGTGTACGAGTGCCGATGGAGTTTGTGCAAGATGGACAAATTATCCTTAATCTTGCCCCAAGAGCGATAGGTAACCTTGAGCTTGGCAATGAAGCGATTACGTTCAATGCTCGCTTTGGCGGACGTCCTCATTCGGTCATAGTGCCTTTGTACGCAGTGCAAGCTATCTATGCACGTGAAAACGGTGCAGGTACTATGTTTGAACCTGAAGAGGCCTATATCCCTTATCTAGAAGCGGGCATAACAGAGGAATCTGAACAAGAGCCGATGTTAAGCGTTGCTTCTCAAGAAGATGAGGAATTATTAGAGACTCGAGCACAAGAAACCTCCCGGCCGAAGGGAAAACCAAGCCTAAGAGTCATTAAGTAACTCATTTTCACACATTAAGCAGTCATGATCGAAAAAGCAGCGATATTCGCTGCTTTTTTTCTAAAAAAAACAAAGGATAACCGAGGTTATTCGCTGTATTGAAATGCCTTAATCACCTGTTTTACGCCTGATATGTTTCGAGCAATATCACTGGCTAGATTAGCCTGTTCTGCCGAGACATAGCCAAGTAAAAATACTTCTCTATTTTCTGTGATTACTTTGATTTTGATTGTGTTCAGTTCAGAATTGGCCAACAGCGCTGATTTTACTTTAGTCGTAATCCAACTGTCGTTACTGATTTCGCCAATTGATAAAGGCGCTTTTATTCTGACTTGATTATGAATGGTTTTGACCCCTTTTGTCTCACGTGCTTTATTTTCAAACTCATTGAGTAATCCGGAGTTTTCAGCTTGTCCCATCAACACGACAATCCCTTGATAAGAACTGGCCGTAATGCGAGTTTTTCCGTTAAAGGGGGCTTTATTGGCGATACCTGCTACTTCAAATTCGATGTTATTATCATTCCAAATTTCTTGAGTGGTTCGAGGGTCTGTTACTAGGCTCGCTGTTGTTGCCGCGCCAGCAAGGATAACTCCTGCACAACCTGATACAGCAAAGCTCAACAGTAGAATGAGTGAAAGTTTTAATCTATTCATTGTCTATTCTTCATGAGAAGGGAAAAGGACTTGATCAATCAAGTCACATAAGCAGTGTAGGGTGACCATATGAACTTCATGGATTCGAGCCGTCCGCTGCGAGGGGATGCGGATCTCCACATCATTTTCACCTAGAAGACCAGCCATTTCTCCACCGTCTTTGCCTGTGAGAGCGATAATCGTCATATCACGAGTCACAGCCGCTTCCATCGCTTTAATGATGTTTTTGCTGTTACCACTGGTTGAAATAGCCAACAAAACATCACCAGGTTGACCAAATGCACGTACCTGTTTAGAGAATATTTCTTGGTAGTGATAGTCGTTAGCAACTGCGGTTAACGTGGTATTGTCTGCGGTTAATGCAATGGCGGGTAAACTCGGACGTTCAGTTTCAAAACGGTTCAGTAAGCAAGAAGAAAAAAGACTGGGCATTGGCCGAAGAGCCACCATTACCGCAACAGAGAATTTTATGACCGTTAAGTAGCGTTGCCACCATGGCTTGTGCAGCATGCGTGATCGCATGGGGTAGTGCTTCAGCAGCCGCAATTTGAATTTGGATGCTTTCGGTAAAACTGTCTTTAATGCTGTCGAGCATCGTTTATCCTTGAGTTATTGCGTTTTTAATCCACTCAATGTGGTGCACATCTTGGTGGATGGCGATCACATCGAAACGAAAATCAGTGTCATAGGGCGATAGGCCATGTTTCAGTAGCCATAAATTCGCGGTTTTCGTCAACTTTGCCATTTTTGCGGTAGTAACCATTTCTGCGGCATGCCCATGACATTGGTTTTTTCTGTATTTAACCTCTACGAACACTAAGGTGTTTTTATCTCGCATAATGAGGTCGATTTCACCGACTTTGGTATTGAAGTTTTGTTCAATAAAAGCCAAACCACAATCTAATAAATAGTGTTTGGCTGCAGTTTCATACTGTTGACCAACTGCGCGGCGACTAAAGAGCGCCATGCACTGCCCAACTGATCTCTCTCTGTACCACGCATTGCTCATCAATACTTAATGTGCCTGTTTTGCCATCGATACTATACCCCTCGACGACTTTCATTTGTGGCAACTCAATCATTAACTGATAAGCATCCATACCTAATGCTTGTAAGCGCCGCTCGCTATTGGAGTTCTTTGGCCACAATTGGTTCATTTCATTATCCAGCATTGAATTGGGATGAATGAGTAATGGAATATCGCTATAAGTTACACCAGAGAGGTCTTCATACTGTGTGTTACCACTGTTACTACGAGAGTTTGAAAACAGTTTGGGTGGCTTAGTGTCAGGGTTAATAGCGACCTCGATAAAGGGTTTAATTAAAGTCAATTCTGCGCTGTTAGCCACGATATAAACCGAATCGATATCACGACGACTGCGGGGCAGGCTTTGTAAATCAATACCCATCAACGCATCCATTTGCGCGATATTTTGTTGGCTATCTTGCAGACCAAATACTGAGTTAATGTTGCGTTGCAATTGACGCTTATCACCAAATAGGTTCACCGATACTTTATTCTTGCTGTATTTTTGCCATTCTGCGTTAAACGCTTCTACTACACGCTGGCCGTAATTACCTTGAGGAGCGAGTATTAAAGGGTACTGATAGCCTTGGCTAAACAGATACTTAGCGGCTTGTTCAACCTCTTGCTCTGGCGAAAGTGCAAGATAGCAAGTGTTAGGATGATCTTCAATTTGGTCTGGAATATTCAACGCCAGCGTAGGGATAGAAGCTAAGCGTGCTTGTTGAAGCTTATGTAGATTCTCGATGTTCTCTTTGATGAGTGGCCCAACAATGAAATCAATGTTTTTTTCAATCAGTTGCTTGTCTATGAGCGCGGCGTCTTCGGCATTGGTATCAATCACAGTCAAGGTAGCATTGAGGTCACGGTTACGGTCATTCATCATCGCCATGATAAAGCCATCACGGATCAGTTGAGCTTGCGTGGCAAACTTTCCGGAAAGAGGAAGTAACAACGCGGTGTTAGTGGGTTTGATGATTTCCAGCGCTAAAATATCTTGTATCGCTTTAGGTGTATAACGAGCCGCTGGGTGATTGCTGTTTTCCGCAAGCCATTTTTCGAGCGTATTCTTCAACTGCGGAATATTACTATTGAGCGTTTTCATATATACAGCCAGTTGTAGCCAGCCATCGAGCACGTTTTCGTTAGGCTCTGGATTTAATTGGGTAATTTCACGTTCGCTATAGTGATTGAAATTGAGCCAAATTTGATCGGCAATCACCTCTTGCTCGGCATCATCAACGTAAGTGCTTAATGCAATAAGCTCCCTACTTGAATCAAAAGGGCGGCTGAGCGCGGTAAAAATATCGGCGCGCATTTGATGGTATTGAGCCCATGTTTCAGGGCTTAGCTTCCACCAAGCCTGAAAATTAAGCTGAGAGAGCGCTTGTGAAAACTGTTCCGCATTACTCAACAACTGCGCCTTAGCCATTTGCCATTCAGCTTGTTGCGCTTCAGAGAGCGACTGTTTGGCTAAGCGCATAATCAACAGTTGCGCTTGTTCGCTGTTGTTTTCGTTAATGGCGGCTTTAAGAGCCATGATCAACCAATCATTTTGCAGTGAACCTTGGCTACTATCTGCTTGCATCAAGTAAGTTTGCGCTGACTTGGTGGGATCTTGCGTAATATCGACTGAGGTGGGCGTCGACGGTGAAGACGAACACGCCGCCAAAGCCATTGCTAATGCAACGGGCGTGAATAAGCGTGGTACACTGAGTCTCGGATGGTTCTTCATAGCCATGAGTTCTTTCGTTATTCCGTGTAAAATTGTCTCTATATTAATCGTTGAAGTGATGGTAAACAAATGACAGATAGCAAAACCTTGCCAGCAGAGATCCCAACTCTCTACATTGTTCCTACGCCAATTGGCAATTTGGGTGATATTACCCAGCGAGCCATTGAAGTACTCTCAAGTGTTGATGTTATCGCTGCGGAAGATACACGCCATACTGGCAGACTTCTCGCTCACTTCAATATCCAGACTAAAACCTTTGCCTTGCATGATCACAACGAACAGCAAAAAGCACAAGTGTTAGTCGATAAATTATTATCAGGGCAATCTATTGCGTTGGTTTCTGATGCAGGAACGCCACTGATCAGTGATCCAGGGTACCATCTTGTCAATCAATGTCGTCAAGCTGGTGTGAGAGTTGTGCCACTTCCGGGCGCCTGTGCTGTGATTACTGCGCTCAGTGCATCAGGCTTGCCTTCTGATCGTTTCAGTTTTGAAGGTTTTTTGCCGCCGAAAAGCAAAGGGCGTAAAGATAAATTCCTAGAGATCGCTAAGGCTGAACGCACCTGTATTTTTTATGAGTCACCACACCGAATTAGCGAATCACTGCAAGATATGTTAGCTATCTTAGGGCCAGATCGTAACGTGGTGCTAGCCCGCGAGCTCACCAAAACCTTCGAGACGATTCAAGGTTTGCCGTTAGGCGAACTGATTAATTGGATTAATGAAGATGAGAACCGCAAGCGTGGTGAAATGGTGTTACTGATCCATGGTTACAGAGAAAGCGTGGACGATAGCTTGCCGGACGAAGCGTTGCGCAGTTTAGCGATTTTGACAAAAGAGCTGCCTCTGAAAAAAGCGGCCGCATTGGCGGCTGAAATTTATAACCTTAAGAAAAATGCCCTTTATAAGTGGGGGCTTGAAAACCTATCTGCTTAATTAGCCAGCGGCATCTTGATGTTTTAAATCGATGGATAATTAAACGCTTAAGCGTGAATTAAACACAGAAGTTGTTTGAGCCTAGACAGTACCTATCTTTCTCTATACAATCCGCCCTCGGAGTTGACTGGGTAGTCGCTGCTTCATTGATGTCCTTTAGCCTTGTGCTGGGGAGACTGATGGAGGGGAGGAAAGTCCGGGCTCCATAGAGCAGGGTGCCAGGTAACGCCTGGGGGGCGAAAGCCTACGACAAGTGCAGCAGAGAGAAGACCGCCGATGGCCCAATTTCTTCGGAATGGGCACAGGTAAGGGTGAAAGGGTGCGGTAAGAGCGCACCGTGCGTCTGGCAACAGTTCGTAGCAAGGTAAACTCCACCCGGAGCAAGACCAAATAGGCTTCCACATTGCGTTGCTCGCGTAAGGAAGCGGGTAGGTTGCTTGAGCCAGTGAGTGATTGCTGGCCTAGACGAATGGCTACTGCCGCGCAAGCGGAACAGAACCCGGCTTATACGTCAACTCCACCTATTGCAGACCCATCATAACTCTTGCGGTTATGATGGGTTTTTTGCTTTTTATTGACGAAAATTATTTCGTAAGCACTAAACTTAGCGCAATATCACGTGATGCCAACGTCAAGTGGTAGCGATGCGGCGTTAAATCAGTAAACTGAATACTTGCGCCGTAGCCGATTGCTATATTTCAGCTTTAGCCCGATGAGAAAACGATGACTGAACCTTTTCAACACATTTCTGTACTACTGAATGAATCTATTGATGGCCTTGCTATCAAACCAGACGGTATTTATATCGACGGCACGTTTGGCCGTGGTGGTCATAGTCGTACAATTCTCTCTAAGTTGGGTGACAATGGTCGTCTGTACAGCATAGATCGCGATCCACAAGCGATTGCTGAAGCTGGAAAAATTAACGACCCGCGTTTTACTATCATTCATGGCCCATTCTCTGGCATGGCACAATACGCTGAGCGCTACGATCTGGTCGGGAAAGTAGATGGAGTACTACTTGATTTAGGCGTTTCCTCGCCGCAGTTGGACGATGCCGAGCGCGGTTTTAGTTTCATGAAAGATGGCCCGCTTGATATGCGTATGGACCCGACGTCAGGGATCCCTGTCTCGCAGTGGCTTGCGCAAGCCGATTTGGACGACATTACTTGGGTGATTCGTGAATTTGGTGAAGACAAGCACGCGCGCCGTATTGCCAAAGCGATTGTCGCTTACCGTGAAGACGATGAAAAAGAGCCTCTGACGCGTACCAGTCAATTGGCCAAACTGATTTCAGAAGCTGCGCCGAAAAGCTTTAAAGAGAAAAAACACCCGGCTACGCGCTCATTTCAAGCATTTCGTATCTATATCAATAGTGAATTAGAAGAGATCGACACTGCATTAAAAGGCGCAGCTAAGATCTTAGCCCCACAAGGGCGCTTATCGGTGATCAGTTTCCACTCGCTTGAAGATCGCATGGTCAAACGCTTTATTCGTAAAGAGAGTAAAGGCCCAGAGGTTCCACATGGTTTGCCGTTAACAGAAATACAAATTCAGGCATTGGGCTCAGCCAACTTAAAACCAGTTGGGAAAGCGATTATGCCAACTAAAGAAGAGGTGGAACTCAATCCCCGTTCACGCAGCTCAGTATTACGAGTTGCTGAAAAACTGTAGTCCATGTCTAAGTCGCCGCCTAACTTAACCAAACTGATTGCACTTGACCTGTTTACGGTGGGTCGATTGCCACTTATTTTGTTAATGTTAATTTTTGCCAGTGCGATGGGAGTGGTGTTTATTACCCATCATTCTAGGCAGGCGATTTCAGAAAAAGATCAAACCTTAGTTGAGCGCGAGCGGCTCGATAATGAATGGCGTAACCTCATTCTTGAGGAAACGGCCCTCGCAGAACATAGCCGCGTGCAGAATCTTGCCAAACAAGAGCTGGAAATGAAGCGACCTGATTCTGATAAAGAAGTGGTGATTACGCTCAAATGAAAAAAAACAAAGACAAAAACAAAGACAAAGCTCAAGCGGCACCTCGTCAAGAAAAAGCGACATCTCCTATTTTGATCCGTTGGCGATTCTATCTCATCCTCTTTTTTGTATTCGTTACTTTCGCTTTATTGGTTGGGCGCGTTGCCTTCATCCAAATTATCGAACCGGATAATTTGATCCGCGAAGGGGATATGCGCTCTGTCCGAGCCAAAACCTTGCCATCGGCACGCGGAATCATTTCAGATCGTAATGGTGAACCTCTCGCAGTCAGTGTTCCTGTCGATGCAGTATGGGCTGATCCTGTAGCTATTTTTAAAGCCGGCGGCTTAGTTGAACGTGAACGCTGGTACGCACTGGCTGATGTGTTAGGCATTAAGCGCAGTGAGCTGCTGAAAAAAATTGAAGAGAACCAAACCCGCCGTTTTATCTATTTGCAGCGTCAAGTGAGCCCTGCAATGGCCAATTATATTCGCGAACTTAAATTAGCGGGTGTGGGGCTCAAGGCCGAATCTCGCCGTTACTATCCAGCCGGTGAGGCGAGTGCACACTTAATTGGTGTGACGGGCATCGATGGCCACGGTTTAGAAGGGGTTGAGCGCAGCTATGATAAATGGCTGACGGGGGAAGCTGGCAAACAGGTGATCCGCAAAGATCGGTATGGCCGAGTGGTGGAAAATATCTCGCTTGAAGAGCGTGAAGAGGGCAAGCCACTGGCGTTGACCATTGACCAACGTTTGCAAGCGATCGCCTTTCGTGCGGTCAAGCAAGCTGTGGCGGACTATCGTGCTACTTCGGCATCGGCCATTTTGCTCGACGTGAAAACGGGTGCAGGGGATTAGCGATGGTTAACGCCCCCTCATACAACCCCAATAACCGTTCCGATTGGCAAAGTTTTAAAATGCGTAACCGCGTGATCACGGACGCCTTTGAACCGGGCTCAACTGTCAAACCTTTTGTAGTATTGGCCGCGCTTGAAAATGGCGTTGCGAATGACAAAACGGTGATTGATACAGGGAATGGCATCATGCAAATCGGCGGCAGTCGAGTGCGTGATACCTCAAAAGTCGGCAAAGCCGATTTAACCTTAATTCTGAAAAAATCGAGTAACATCGGAGTGGCTAAGCTGGCGCTTGAAATGCCTCTCGAAGCTCTATTAGGTATGTATACCTCTGTAGGGCTTGGTGAAATGTCCGGTTTAAACCTCGTCGGTGAGACTTTGGGTATTTTCCCGAATCGCCGCCGTTGGTCACCGTTTGAAATTGCCACCTTGGCATTTGGCTATGGTTTGTCAATTACCCCCATTCAGTTGGCTCATGCTTATGCCACTTTAGGCAATTTAGGTCAGTACCAACCAATCCATATTATTGACAGCAACCAGCAAGATTTATCACGCCAAGTGGTTGATAAAACTAATGCTAAGAAAGTGTTGGAAATGTTAGAAACCGTTACCCAACCCGGTGGCACAGCAACTCAAGCCGCGGTTCCGGGCTATCGCATTGCGGCCAAGTCAGGCACTTCGCGCAAAGCGATTGCCGGCGGTTATGGTGATGAATATTTTGCTTACACGGCAGGAGTGGCTCCAGTGAGCGACCCTCGAGTCTCGTTAGTGGTGATGGTGAATGAACCTCAAGGTGACTTATATTATGGCGGCTCCGTTGCCGGCCCTGTCTTTGCCGAAATAATGAAAGGAGCGTTGCAGATCCTCAATGTCGCTCCTGATGAAAATCGATTCCAAAAATAATTAAGAGAGAAGCACAATGACGCCGAGTATGTGTTTACAAGATCTCATCGCCCCTTGGCTTGACCTCGATGGCCATTCTATTTCAACGTTGTCGGTGACTCGTTTAGTGCTCGATAGCCGTAAAATATCACCCAATGATACCTTTATTGCAGTGGTCGGCCATTCCATCGACGGAAGGCGGTTTATTGAGAGCGCCACTCAAGCTGGAGCGAATCTGGTATTGGCTCAAGCGTGTGGGCAGCATCCGCATGGCAGTATGACTACCGTCAATGGCGTGTTAGTGATTTACCTTGCTGATCTAAACCAACATCTATCTCAACTGGCATCGCGGCTTTATCGTTCGAAGACCAGTACGTTGATTGGGGTTACGGGAACTAACGGTAAAACCACCATTACTCAATTAATCGCGCAGTGGATTGACTTGTTAGGCGAGAAAGCGGCGGTGCTGGGGACGACGGGGAATGGTTTTCTTAACCATTTACAGCCTGCCGCCAATACCACAGGTAATGCCATTGAGGTCCAAGAAACACTCTATCAATTAGCGCAGCAGGGCGCTCGCTATACCGCTCTGGAAGTCTCTTCGCACGGATTAGTTCAAGGGCGAGTTCAAGCATTGAAGTTCGCTGTGGGCGTGTTTTCTAACTTAAGCCGCGATCATCTCGATTATCATGGCACCATGGAAGAGTACGCCAAAGCAAAGCTCTCCTTATTTACCGCTCATCACTGCCAACACGCTGTCATTAATGCCGACGATGCGGTGGGGGCGAGTTGGTTAGCACAGCTGAAAGCACCGATTGCCGTCTCTTTAAAGCAGCAACCGCAATGCGCTAAAGCGCTGTGGGCGAGCTCGGTCTCTTACAGTGATAATGGTATTTCATTAACCTTCGACGGCTACTATGGTCAAGGTGAATTGAGCGTGCCGTTGATTGGCGAATTTAACGCCAGCAATCTTCTACTCGCGTTTGCCACTATGCTGACTTTAGGTTTTGATAAACAAGCCTTGATGACAACGGCTTCTCAACTGCAGCCGGTCTTAGGGCGAATGGAGCTCTTTCAAGCGCCAAATCGTGCGAAGATCGTCGTCGATTATGCACACACGCCTGATGCTTTGGAAAAAGCACTACTAGCACTTCGCGTTCATTGCCAAGGTCAGCTATGGGCGATTTTTGGTTGTGGTGGCGACCGTGATAAAGGCAAACGCCCGATGATGGCCGAAATTGCAGAGCGCTGCGCCGATAAGGTCATTTTGACCGACGATAACCCTCGTAGCGAAAAACCGGCAGACATTGTGCAAGATATGGTGGCAGGGCTTGAGTTTGCAAGTCATGCACACGTTGAACACAATCGTTACGCTGCCGTGCAATACGCCCTGCAACATGCTGATCAGCAAGACATCATTTTATTGGCAGGCAAAGGGCATGAAGATTATCAAGTGATGGCCCATCAAACTATTCACTATTCGGATCGCGAAACGGCGCAAACCTTACTGGAGATAAGTGCATGATAGAAGTCTCTTTACAGCAATTGACGCACGTTTTGCATGCACAATTGGTTGGTTGTGATGTCACCGTGTCTGAGGTCTCGACCGACACGCGTCAAATCAAACCCGGTGCGCTCTTTGTTGCCTTGGTCGGTGATAAATTTGATGCTCATGAGTTTGCTGTACAAGCGGTTGCGTCTGGTGCAAAGGCGTTATTGGTTCAGCGCCCTTTGGCGGTTTCGGTTCCTCAACTGGTGGTTACCGACACCAAACTGGCGTTAGGCCAGCTTGGCGCTTGGGTTCACCAACAGTGTCAAACACCGACCGCTGCGATTACAGGCAGTTGCGGTAAAACCACAGTCAAAGAGATGGTGGCAAATATTTTATCAGCCAAAGGCCGCGTGCTCTTTACTGCTGGCAATTTTAATAATGATATCGGCGTGCCGCTCACTCTGCTTCGCTCTGGTCCTAATGATGCGTATGCGGTGATTGAGTTAGGGGCGAACCATATTGGTGAAATTGCTTATACCACCTCTTTAGTGAAGCCGGATGTCGCATTGGTGAACAATGTTGCCGCGGCGCATCTGGAAGGTTTTGGCTCAATTGAGGGCGTAAAACAGGCGAAAGGTGAAATTTATCAAGGCCTTGCTTCAGGTGCGACAGCCATTATTAATTTAGAAAGCCACGGTGGTGAGCGGTGGAGCGCTATTTTAGCGGACAAAACCGTTAAAACCTTTTCCAGCCGTCAAATTGCAGATTTTTACGCCCGTGGTATTAGGCTTAATGAACAAGGTGAAGCCCAGTTTGAAATGATCACACCCGTCGGTCATATTGATATTGGGCTCAATATTGTGGGTGAACATAACGTTTCTAATGCGTTGGCGGCGGCGGCATTAGCCATTGAGTTGGGGGCGAATCTTGAAGAGGTGCAGTACGGACTTGCGCATCTAGCTCAGGTGAAAGGGCGTGTTGATGTCACCCAATTGAGCTCGACAGTGAAACTGATTGATGACAGTTACAATGCCAGTGTTCCAGCGATGAAAGCGGCGGTTGATCTACTTAACACTTTCTCTGCAAGGCGTTGGTTAATTTTAGGTAATATGGCTGAGTTGGGCGATGAAAGCCTTGCACTTCATCGTCAAGTCGGTGAACATGCTGCACCATTCCAGTTTGACTATGTCCTTACTTACGGTCGCGATGCAAAAGTGATCAGTGACCTATGCCATGGTCTTCATTTTGAAAGCCATGCGGACATGATTGCTTATATCGAGCAGCAATTATCACAATTCGATCAAGAGTCTCATACCTTACTTGTCAAAGGTGCAAACAGTGCGGGTATGAGTAAAATTGTGGCTGCTCTCAAGGAGAAATACTCATGATTATTTGGCTCGCGGATCTACTCCAGCCATACTTCTCTTTTTTTCGTCTGTTCGAATATCTCTCATTTCGGGCCATCGTCAGTATTTTAACCGCACTTGCTCTGTCGTTATGGATGGGGCCGCGCTTGATTAAACGTTTGCAACTACTGCAAATTGGTCAAGTAGTGCGGAACGACGGTCCAGAATCACATTTTAGTAAGCGCGGTACGCCAACCATGGGCGGTGTTATGATCCTCGCCTCTATCATTACTACCGTACTGCTGTGGACAGATCTCTCAAACCCTTACGTGTGGGCTGTACTCGCGGTGCTGCTTGGTTATGGCGTCGTCGGTTTTGTGGATGATTATCGCAAAGTGGTGCGTAAAAACAGTGATGGATTGATCGCGCGCTGGAAATACTTTTGGCAGTCGGCCATTGCGTTGATAGTGGCGTTTGCTCTCTATGCACATGGCAACGATACCGCAGCTACTCAGCTTGTGGTGCCTTTCTTTAAAGATGTGATGCCGCAACTGGGCTTGCTCTACATTGTGCTGACCTATTTTGTCATCGTCGGAACCAGTAACGCGGTGAACTTAACCGATGGTCTGGACGGTTTAGCCATCATGCCGACTGTTTTGGTTGCTGCCGGTTTTGCTGTGATTGCATGGGCAACTGGGAACGTCAATTTCGCCAGTTATCTGCATATTCCTTATGTTCCTTATGCCTCAGAGCTAGTGGTGGTGTGTACTGCAATTGTGGGGGCCGGTTTAGGTTTTCTGTGGTTCAACACTTATCCTGCGCAAGTCTTTATGGGCGATGTGGGTTCACTCGCTTTAGGCGGTGCACTCGGTACAATTGCGGTGTTGGTTCGTCAAGAGTTTGTGTTAGTGATCATGGGCGGCGTGTTTGTGATGGAAACCTTGTCGGTGATTTTACAAGTCGGTTCCTACAAATTGCGTGGTCAACGTATTTTCCGGATGGCCCCTATCCATCACCACTATGAATTGAAAGGTTGGCCAGAACCACGCGTGATCGTCCGTTTTTGGATTATCTCAATTGTGTTGGTGTTAGTGGGTTTGGCTACACTAAAAGTGCGCTAGTGATAGAGCAAAACGGTGTTGAATGGAATGAAGATGGATCGTTGGCAAACTGTTAATAATGTGGTGGTCGTGGGGCTGGGTATGACGGGCCTCTCGGTGGTTAACTACCTTTTGAGCCTAGATCGCTCGCTCACGATTAAGGTGATCGACACACGGGAAAACCCGCCAGGTCGAGAGCATTTAAGCTCGCAAGTTGAGCTACATTGTGGCGGCTGGAACAAAGCTTGGTTATTTGACGCAGACCTGATTGTGACTAATCCAGGCATTGCTTTAGCTACGCCAGAGATTCAACAGGCGTTAGCACGACATATTCCCGTGGTGGGCGATATTGAGCTCTTTGCTTGGCAGGTGGATAAGCCTGTTATCGCTATCACAGGAGCCAACGGCAAGAGCACAGTGACGGATTTAACCGGAGTACTTGCTAAAGCTGCTGGGGTTAAGGTTGCCGTTGGCGGCAATATTGGTGTGCCTGCTTTAGATCTACTTCAGCAAGAGGCCGATCTTTATGTGCTGGAGCTCTCAAGCTTCCAGCTAGAAACGACCTCAAGTTTAAAACTCGTCTCTGCTGCCTTTCTCAATCTGACTGAAGATCATATGGATCGCTACGATGGTATGGAATCGTATCGCCAAGCTAAATTGCGCATTTTTAAGTATGCGCAAGCGGCGGTCGTGAACGCCGATGATAGCCAGACGGAACCTCCCTCATTTTCAGGTCACATCGCACGTTTTTCCGTTGAACATGACGCGGACTATTGCACGCAAATGATTGATGGCAAATCGTTCTTAGTGGCGAAAGGCACGCCATTGTTGGCAAGCGAGGAACTCAGCTTAGTGGGACGACACAATAGTGCCAACGTGCTCACTGTGCTCGCACTGCTCGATTTGGCGGGTGTTGATTACTCATCTGCGCTTGATGCATTGAAATCTTACCGCGGGCTGACACATCGTTGTCAGGTTGTTGCTGATAATCACGGCGTAAAATGGGTCAATGACTCGAAAGCGACCAATGTCGCAAGCACTCAAGCGGCGTTGTCGGGGTTAAATTGCCAAGGGATTTTGTATCTGCTTGTGGGGGGCGTTGGCAAGGGCGCTGATTTCTCGCCATTAGCACCGATACTAAAAACATTGAACGTAAAACTGTGCTGTTTTGGCGTTGACGGTGGGCAATTCATGCCACTGCATCCATCGGCTCAGTTCTATTCATCGATGGAAGAGATTATCGTATCGATCAAACCGCAGCTGCGTCGTGGTGATATGGTGATGCTTTCGCCTGCTTGTGCCAGTTTTGATCAGTTTAAAAACTTTATGGCCAGAGGTGACGCCTTTGCCGAGCTTGCGCAGCGTTACGCTTAATCAACAGGAAATTGCATTTTGTCCTTTTCAAGCCTCATCAAAATGACTCGTCAATGGTTTCAGAACCAAGCGCCTGAAGCCTTGTTTGATCGTCAATTGGTATGGATTGCTTTAGGTTTGATGCTGACTGGGCTTGTGATGGTGACATCGGCTTCGTTTCCTATCAGTTCGCGTTTAACGGATCAACCGTTTCACTTTATGTTTCGTCACGCCATTTTCTTGATGCTGGCCATCGTGACATCGAGTGTGGTGTTGCAAGTGCCAATGAAACGTTGGATGCAATACAGCTCGGTGCTACTTGGCGTCTCTTTTATGCTGCTGATTGTGGTTTTGCTCGCGGGCAAATCGGTCAATGGTGCCTCGCGCTGGATCCCTTTGGGGTTATTTAACCTGCAACCTGCTGAGGTCGCGAAACTGTCACTGTTTATTTTCATGGCTGGTTACTTAGTTCGTAAACAAGATGAAGTGAGGCAAACCTTTTTTGGTGGTTTCATGAAACCGATTATGGTGTTTGGAACCTTGGCTATCTTGCTACTTGGTCAGCCAGATTTGGGAACCGTGGTTGTGATGCTGGTGACTCTGTTTGGTATGCTGTTTATTGCTGGGGCCAAACTGTCACAATTTATTGCGCTCATGGTGGCTGGAATTGTTGCGGTAATCGCACTGATTGCGGCAGAGCCTTACCGTATTCGCCGTGTAACTTCATTTCTTGACCCGTGGGAAGACCCGTTTGGCAGCGGTTATCAATTGACTCAATCTTTGATGGCCTTTGGTCGTGGAGAATGGTTTGGTCAAGGGCTTGGTAACTCGATTCAAAAGCTAGAGTACTTACCTGAAGCGCACACTGATTTCGTATTTGCAGTGCTGGCTGAAGAGCTCGGTTTTGTTGGCGTTGTACTGGTTCTACTGCTGATTTTTAGTCTGGTGCTTAAAGCGGTGTTTATCGGTAAAAAAGCCTTTGAGCATGATCAGCAATTTGGTGGCTATCTGGCCTTTGGTATTGGAATTTGGTTTGCATTCCAAACACTCGTCAATGTGGGTGCTGCTGCGGGTATGGTGCCGACTAAGGGCCTAACGCTGCCCTTGATCAGTTACGGCGGTTCAAGCTTAATTATTATGTCGGTTGCGGTGTCGATCTTATTGAGAATTGATCATGAATGTCGACTCAAAGATCGCAATCGAGTGTCTATAGAAAAAGAATCCAATGATAAACAATAAACGTTTAATGGTTATGGCTGGTGGCACGGGGGGACATGTTTTTCCCGGCCTAGCTGTGGCTAAACAGCTCCAACAACAAGGTTGGCAGATCCGCTGGCTAGGGACTGCGGATCGGATGGAAGCAGAATTAGTGCCTAAACATGGTATTGAGATCGACTTTATTCAGGTCAAAGGTTTACGTGGCCAAGGCATAGGGCGTTTGCTGAAAGCGCCTTTTCAAATTGTGAACGCGATTTTTCAAGCGCGTCGTTATTTGAAGCAGTGGCAACCTGATGCGGTGCTCGGCATGGGCGGATACGTCAGTGGCCCCGGTGGCGTGGCAGCGTGGTCTATGGGAATTCCCGTTGTGCTTCACGAGCAAAATGCCGTAGCAGGGTTAACCAACCGTTGGCTTTCGAAAATTGCCAAACGCGTATTTCAAGCCTTCCCCGGAGCCTTTACTGAGGCGCAAGTCGTAGGTAACCCTGTACGTCAAGATGTCGCTACATTACCCGCACCGCAAGTACGCTTTGCTGAGCGAAATGAACCGATCCGCATTCTCGTGATGGGCGGCAGCCAAGGTGCGCAGATTCTCAACCGAACTTTGCCTGACGTACTAGCTATGCTTGGCGATAATTACCAAGTTTGCCATCAAGCAGGCAAGAATAATCAGCAGTCGGTTGAGCAAGCTTATCGCGCGCTTCAGATCAAAAATGCACACGTTACCGAGTTCATTGAGGATGTGGCTGGCGCTTATGCGTGGGCTGATTTACTGGTGTGTCGCTCGGGAGCATTAACGGTTTCTGAAGTGGCAGCGGCCGGTGTTGGCGCTATATTTATCCCTTTTATGCATAAAGACCGACAGCAAGCGCTTAACGCGGATCACTTAGTCGCTTGTGGGGCGGCCAAAATGATTGAACAGCCGCAGCTCACAGTAGAAAAACTAGCGCAAGAGATTGCTTCTCTTGAGCGTCATGATCTGCTGTTGATGGCGCAACAAGCGCGTGCAGCCGCACAACTGGATGCTGATAAAGTCGTTGCCGACGCTATCATCGCACTTACCCAATAACGAGAAATTTTTCATGACCATTAAACATACTCAAGATTTAGCTCAAATCCGTGCCATGGTGCCAGAGATGCGCCGCGTCAAGTGTATTCACTTTGTCGGTATTGGTGGGGCGGGAATGAGCGGAATTGCAGAAGTATTGCTCAATGAAGGCTACCAAATTACCGGCTCTGATCTCGCTTCCAACCCTGTGACTGAAAGATTGGCAAGTAAAGGGGCTATCATTTATATCGGTCATCAAGCCACTAATATTGAACTCGCCAGCGTGGTGGTAGTCTCTACTGCAATCGATGAGCTAAATCCTGAACTGAAAGCGGCGCGTGAGCGACGCATTCCTATTGTTCGTCGTGCAGAAATGTTGGCGGAATTAATGCGTTTTCGTCATGGCATTGCGGTGGCTGGTACGCATGGTAAAACAACGACTACGGCATTGGTTACGCAAATTTATTCTGAGGCTGGTTTAGATCCCACGTTTGTTAATGGCGGGTTAGTCAAAAGCGCTGGCACCAATGCGCGTTTGGGTTCAAGTCGGATTTTGATTGCTGAAGCTGACGAAAGTGATGCTTCATTCCTTCATCTTCAGCCTATGGTTAGTATCGTGACCAACATCGAAGCTGATCACATGGATACGTATGGCGGTGATTTTGAAACGCTCAAACAGACCTTCATCGATTTCTTACACAACCTGCCATTTTATGGTCAGGCGATATTATGTATTGATGATCCTGTTGTGCGTGAAATCATCCCACGTATCAGCCGTCAAGTGATCACCTACGGTTTTGCCGATGATGCAGATGTCAGGATTGAGAATTACCATCAGCAGGGGCAACAAGGCCAGTTTACGGTCGTCAGACAGGGACGAGCCAATCTGGATATCACGCTTAATATTCCAGGTCGTCATAATGCGCTTAATGCCTCCGCGGCTATTGCAGTGGCAACGGAAGACGACATCAGCGATGAAGCGATTTTAAAAGCGATGGCTAGCACCCAAGGTACGGGACGTCGTTTTGATCATCTGGGCGAGTTTGATACGGGCAATGGGGTTGCGATGCTCGTTGATGATTATGGTCATCATCCGACCGAGGTGGGCGTGACTATTAAGGCGGCGCGTAGTGGTTGGCAAGAAAAACGGCTAGTGATGATTTTCCAACCCCATCGCTACAGTCGAACTCGCGATCTGTATGATGATTTTGCCAATGTACTGGAGCAAGTCGATGTGCTGATCATGCTCGATGTCTATGCCGCAGGAGAAAAGCCGATTGCGGGAGCCGATGGTCGGTCGTTGTGCCGAACGATACGCAGTCGCGGTAAAATCGATCCTATTTTTGTTCCCGACAGCACCATACTGCCTTCGGTTCTGGCTAATGTATTACAAGATGGTGACCTCGTGCTGACGCAAGGTGCTGGGGATATCGGCAAGGTAGCGAAACATTTAGCGGGACTCGAACTGAATATCAGTAAAATGCAACAGGTTTAATTTAAATGGCTTATTTGTGTATCAATATTGAATAACATGGTATCCAGTCCAGATTTATTACTTTCAATGTTTGATACTTTCAGCGACCTCAGTATAATCCGGAGGTTAAAGTCAGTGCTTTTACCTCTATTGTGAACCAAATAGGGCATGCGATTGCGATTTAGAAACAGGAACATCAGGCTTTGTTAATGAATGTGTTCGATGAAAGCCGAGCTGTGTCCCGTTCGCCACTCATAAAAGATCACGCCGCTGGCGCTATTTTTTTATTTGTGGTGTTGTTGCTGATAAGTTCACTCATTTATTCAACACTCAGTTGGATGTGGGACGAACAGAGGCTACCGCTTTCAAAAATTGTTCTACAAGGTGACTTGCAATACGTATCTTCGCTAGATGTGCAGCGCGCTTTTGCTCAGTTGGATCATATCGGTACTTTCATGTCGCAAGATATTAACGTACTTCAATCGAGTGTACAGGTCATCCCGTGGGTGGCCCATGCATCGATTCGTAAACAATGGCCTGACACAATAAAAGTGTTTCTGACAGAGTATAGAGCGGTAGCGATTTGGAATGGCAACGCTTTGTTAGACGGATATGGCACGGTATTTAATGGTGATATTGGTCAATTGAACGGCGATAGAGTGAAACTTTATGGCCCGCAAGGAACCAGTCACGAAGTACTGGATGTTTGGAATAAAACGAACCCTAAGTTTCAATCATTAAACTTAAATATATCGTCACTGTTACTCAACGATCGTCGAGCGTGGCAAATAATTTTAGATAATGGCATCCGCTTAGAGTTAGGTAAAGAATCACTAGATGAGCGAGTTGCACGTTTTATTTCGCTGTATAAGAATTTAGGTAATAAAGCTGAACAAGTTAGCTATATCGATCTTAGATATGATACAGGAGCCGCAGTAGGTTGGTTCCCTGAACAAGAAGCACAAGAGAGTAAAAATGACTAAGACCGCTGATGACAACATTATTGTTGGTCTTGATATAGGCACAGCCACCGTGTCAGCTTTAGTCGGTGAAATACTGCCTGACGGTCAAATTAATATTATTGGCGCTGGTACGAGCCCATCCCGTGGGATGGATAAAGGGGGAGTTAACGATCTTGAATCGGTCGTTAAGTCTGTCCAAAGAGCGGTTGACCAAGCAGAATTAATGGCGGAATGCCAAATTAGTAATGTGTTTCTCTCTCTATCTGGGCGACATATTGCGAGCCGTATTGAAAAAGGCATGGGAACTATTTCGGATGAAGAAGTTTCTCAAGAGGATATGGATCGAGCGATTCATACCGCCAAATCAATAAAAATTGGGGAAGAGCAAAGAATATTGCACGTTATTCCTCAAGAATTTACGATTGATTACCAAGAGGGAATTAAAAACCCGCTTGGTTTATCAGGTGTGCGCATGGAAGTGAGCGTGCATCTTATTTCTTGTCATAATGATATGGCGAGAAATATTATCAAAGCGGTAGAACGCTGTGGTTTAAAAGTTGAACAACTGGTTTACTCTGGTTTAGCGGCAAGTAATGCAGTTATTACGGAAGATGAGCGAGAGTTAGGTGTGTGCGTGATTGATATAGGCGCAGGCACTATGGATGTTGCTATCTGGACCGGTGGTGCGTTACGACATACTGAAGTGTTTTCTTATGCAGGAAACGCAGTAACCAGTGATATTGCTTTTGCATTTGGCACACCAGTCAGTGATGCTGAAGAGATTAAAGTAAAATATGGCTGTGCGCTGAGTGAATTGGTAAGCAAGGATGATACCGTTAACGTCCCAAGTGTAGGAGGAAGACCTTCGCGAAGTTTGCAAAGACAAACCTTGTCGGAAGTGATTGAACCTCGCTACACTGAATTAATGGGATTAGTTAACCAAACTATAGATACTGTCCAAGACAAATTGCGCAAAAATGGTATTAAACACCATTTAGCGGCTGGTGTTGTTTTAACTGGCGGCGCTGCGCAAATTGAAGGTTTGGTTGAGTGTGCGGAACGCGTTTTCCGCAATCAAGTTCGCGTAGGCAAGCCTTTAGAGGTGAGTGGCCTTACAGATTACGTAAAAGAGCCGTATCATTCTACGGCGGTTGGTTTACTTCATTATGCGAAAGAGAGCCAAATTAATGACGACACGGAATACAGCGAACCGAAACGCCAATCCATGTCGAGCTTAATTGGTCGTTTGCGTAACTGGATACAAAAAGAGTTTTAACCTGAGTTGCAGGGAAAACGGAGATAACACATGTTTGAACCGATGATGGAAATGTCTGACGATGCTGTAATTAAAGTCGTTGGAGTTGGTGGTGGTGGCGGTAACGCTGTTGAACACATGGTGCGTGAGTCCATCGAAGGCGTGGAATTCATCAGTGTCAATACCGATGCGCAAGCACTTCGTAAAACAAGCGTAAGTAGCGTCATTCAAATTGGTGGTGATATCACTAAAGGTTTGGGTGCTGGTGCAAACCCGCAAGTTGGACGTGATGCAGCTCTAGAAGACAGAGAAAGAATTAAAGAAGTTCTGATGGGTGCCGATATGGTGTTTATCGCAGCTGGTATGGGCGGTGGTACAGGTACTGGTGCAGCTCCTGTTATTGCAGAAGTTGCCAAAGAACTGGGTATCTTAACCGTAGCGGTTGTCACGAAACCTTTCAGTTTTGAAGGAAAAAAACGTTTGGCATTTGCTGAACAAGGTATTGAAGAGTTGTCAAAACACGTTGACTCTTTGATTACCATTCCTAATGAAAAACTACTGAAAGTGTTAGGTCGTGGTATTACCTTACTTGAAGCATTTGCGAGTGCGAATGATGTACTTAAAAATGCAGTGCAAGGTATTGCAGAGCTAATTACACGCCCAGGCATGATTAACGTGGACTTTGCTGACGTACGTACTGTGATGTCAGAAATGGGCCACGCGATGATGGGTAGTGGAGTAGCTCGCGGCGAAGATCGTGCTGAAGAAGCGGCAGAGATGGCAATTTCTAGCCCTCTTTTGGAAGATATTGATCTTGCAGGCGCTCGTGGCGTGTTGGTCAATATTACTGCTGGTTTGGATATGCGACTAGACGAATTTGAAACCGTCGGCAATACTGTTAAGGCGTTTGCGTCTGACAATGCGACAGTTGTCATCGGTACTTCGTTAGATCCTGATATGGCAGACGAAATTCGCGTGACTGTCGTTGCAACGGGTATTGGCAATGAAAAAAAGCCAGACATTACTTTAGTTGCAGGCGGTAAAGCCAAAGTCGCACCAGCAGTTCAACCACAAATGGTTCAGCAAGCAGCGAAAATCGAAGAAAAAACGGCACAGCCTTTGCAAGAAAGAGCAGAAGTGAAACCGCAATCAGCATCGTCGTCAACTGTTTCATCTTCTTCCGGTGCAAGCCAAAATACGGCACCGAAAGCAGATAAGGAAAATGGATATCTTGATATCCCAGCATTTTTACGTCGTCAGGCTGATTAACAATTAGACATAATTTGACACTGTTCAAAATTATGGTAGCATTCGCGGTCGGTGCTTTACCGACCGTGTTTTGTCGCACTGACATAGAGGCAAGTAGATGATCAGACAACGAACTCTGAAAGAAATAGTGAAAACAACTGGGGTGGGCTTACACTCTGGTCGTAAAGTCACATTAACGCTTCGCCCTGCTGCTGCAAACACTGGGATCATTTACCGCCGTACTGATGTCAATCCTCCAGTAGACTTCCCTGCGGACCCTGAATCTGTTCGCGATACCATGCTATGTACTGCTTTGGTCAACGATGAAGGTATTCGTATCTCTACTGTTGAGCACTTAAATGCAGCATTAGCGGGCATGGGAATCGACAACGTTATCATCGAAGTTGACGCACCTGAAATTCCTATTATGGATGGTAGTGCTAGCCCATTTGTTTACTTGCTACAACAAGCGGGCATTCAAACGCTGAATACACCAAAACGTTTTATTCGAATTAAGAAACCAGTTCGATTTGAAGATGGTGATAAGTGGGCGGAACTTGTACCCCATAACGGTTTTCGTATGGATTTTGAGATTGACTTTCAACATCCTGCTATCGATTCTGATGAACAGCGCATGGTGTTTGATTTTTCCTCGCAAGGTTTCGTCAAAGAAATTTCAAGAGCTCGTACTTTTGGTTTCATGCGTGACATTGAGTACCTACAATCGCAAAACCTCTGTTTAGGTGGTAGCTTTGATTGCGCCATCGTATTAGATGAATACCGTATTCTTAATGAAGAAGGTTTGCGTTTTGCCAATGAGTTTGTCACTCATAAAGTATTGGATGCCATTGGTGACTTGTACATGTGTGGTCATTCCATTGTGGGTGAGTTCCGTGCTTATAAATCAGGCCATGGTTTAAATAACCAGCTACTGCGTGCGGTCTTAGCCGACCAAGAGGCGTGGGAATGGGCTACTTTTGAAGAAGAAGTTGGCTCTCCAGTGGCGTTTGCTGAACCAAATATGGTTCTCGCTTAATCGCAATTTTTAAATAAAAAGGCCAGACAGTTGTCTGGCCTTTTTATTTGTACTAATTCATTGATGACGCTTATTTGGGCCTAGCCAATTTCGCCAAATTTTCCAAACGTTTTTTGACTTTGGGGGAAGCGCTACTCGCCACCATCAATAATGCTTGCGCCGTATTTTCAGATAGTGGTGGGCGAGCGACCATTTCTTTTTCTTCTTTCATACCACGATTACGATAGAGCGCTGGGTTTATCTTGAGCTCAATGCTGATCAATTTGGCAAATCCTTGGTTGCGTAACTGATTCAAAATGTGTAATCGGTCATAATCAAGCTTCATTTTTATTGATGCACTGGCCACTTCAACGATTAAGTGACCACCGCGCACATTAGCGGCTCGGACATGATCGGCCGTTCCTTTAGGAAGCAACTTATTGAGCACTTTATTTAAAGCGAGGATCTCGGTGGCATGTTGCTGTATTTTCTTTAGAGATGAATCGCTGATCAGCTCTTTCGTTAACGTGGGACGGTGATCGCGCATGGTGTCTCCCTCTTAAGTTGCCATTCAATTCTATTGTGGTGCCTATGATGCGTATAGTAATAAATCCATGTTATTGCTTAAACAGTGCTCAAAAAGCGTAAAAATATTAAGTGTGCTTCAAACAAATAGTTTTGCTATTGGTTGTTGCCGCAAAAATTCCTTACACTATGCGTTACATAATTATTTAATACCTTGAAAATAAACCTCACCGTCACAATATCTGTGATACATGATTTATCTCAGTATCCTTAGTTCAAAACTGGTAGAGACTGACGGCATTAAGAGTAGATCGAAAACGATCTAATAAAGAGAGATTCCTGACACATGATAACTAAGCTACTGACAAAGGTTATTGGCAGTCGCAATGACAGAACGCTGCGCCGCCTTAAAAAAATTGTCAAAGAGATCAACAGCTACGAGCCTACTTTTGAAGCACTAACTGATGAAGAATTAAAAGCCAAAACGGTTGAGTTTCGTCAACGTTTAGAGCAAGGTGAAACCTTAGACCAATTACTTCCTGAAGCATTTGCCACCGTGCGTGAAGCGTCCAAGCGCGTATATGGCATGCGTCACTTCGACGTACAGTTGATCGGCGGTATGGTTCTCAACGCGGGTCAAATCGCAGAAATGCGCACTGGTGAAGGTAAAACGTTAACCGCGACTTTACCTGCGTATCTCAATGCCTTGCCTGGCAAAGGCGTGCACATTGTTACTGTCAACGATTATCTTGCTAAACGTGACGCAGAAACAAACCGCCCACTGTTTGAGTTTTTAGGCATGACGGTCGGTATTAACGTACCCAATATGCCACCACAAGAGAAAAAACTTTCTTATCAAGCCGATATTCTTTACGGGACCAATAACGAGTTTGGTTTTGATTACTTACGTGACAACATGGCTTTCCGCAAAGAAGACCGTGTACAGCGTGAACGTTTCTTTGCTGTAGTCGATGAAGTGGACTCGATTCTTATTGATGAAGCGCGAACGCCGTTGATCATCTCAGGTCCTGCAGAAGATAGTTCTGAGTTGTACATCCGCATTAATACCCTCATTCCACTTCTGCAAAAGCAAGATAAAGAAGATTCTGAAGAGTATCGTGGTGATGGTCACTACACGGTTGACGAAAAATCAAAACAAGTTCATTTGACTGAAACGGGTCAAGAATTTGTTGAAGAGTTGATGGTGAAAAATGGTTTGATGGAAGAGGGCGATACTCTTTATTCACCCACGAATATTAGCTTACTTCACCACGTCAATGCCGCATTGCGTGCGCATGTGTTATTTGAGAAAAACGTTGATTACATCGTGACAGAAGAGGGCGAAGTGGTCATCGTTGATGAGCACACTGGCCGCACCATGCCAGGTCGTCGTTGGTCTGAAGGTTTACACCAAGCTGTCGAGGCGAAAGAAGGTGTTAAAATCCAAAACGAGAACCAGACTCTTGCGTCGATCACCTTCCAAAACTATTTCCGTTTATACGAAAAACTTTCTGGTATGACGGGCACTGCCGATACCGAAGCGTTCGAATTCCAATCGATTTACGGTTTGGAAACCGTGGTGATCCCAACCAATAAACCTATGGTTCGTGATGATATGCCTGATGTGGTGTATCGCACTGAAGCTGAAAAATTTGCGGCGATCATTGAAGACATCAAAGCGCGTGTTGCAAAAGGTCAACCAACCCTAGTCGGTACGGTTTCGATTGAGAAATCTGAACTACTTTCTAATGCGTTGAAGCAAGCTAAAGTGAAACATAACGTGCTTAACGCGAAATTCCATGAAAAAGAAGCAGAAATTGTAGCGCAAGCGGGTATTCCGGGCGCGGTGACGATTGCGACTAACATGGCTGGTCGTGGTACTGATATTGTATTGGGGGGCAGCTGGCAGGCACAAATTGAGCAGCTAGAGAATCCAACACAAGAGCAGATCGATGAGATCAAAGCGAAGTGGAAAGAGGTTCATAACCAAGTGTTAGCCGCTGGTGGTCTGCACATCATTGGTACTGAACGCCACGAATCTCGTCGTATCGATAACCAGTTACGTGGTCGTTCTGGTCGTCAAGGGGATGCGGGTTCTTCACGTTTCTATCTATCGATGGAAGATTCACTGCTGCGTATCTTCACCTCAGATCGTATGGCAAGCCTTATCCAAAGTGGTATGGATGAAGGTGAAGCGATCGAAAGTAAGATGCTTTCTCGCTCGATTGAAAAAGCGCAACGTAAAGTCGAAGGACGTAACTTTGATATTCGTAAACAGCTTCTTGAATACGATGATGTTGCTAACGATCAACGTAAAGTAGTTTATGAGCTGCGTGATGAGCTCATGGAAGCGGACGATATCAGCGAAATGATTGAGCAGAATCGTCAAGATGTTCTGACTTCCGTTATTGACGAATACATTCCGCCACAATCACTTGAGGATATGTGGGATGTTAAAGGATTGGAAGATCGTTTGAAGAACGATTTTGATTTAGAGCTGCCATTACAGCAATGGCTAGATGCTGATGATAAATTGTACGAAGAAGCGCTGCGTGAACGTATTCTTGAACAAGCGGTTAGTGTGTACCGTGAAAAAGAGAAAGCGGTTGGGGCTTCTGTTCTGCGTAATTTTGAAAAATCGGTCATGCTACAAACTCTGGATACCTTGTGGAAAGAGCATCTAGCGGCGATGGATCATTTGCGCCAAGGCATCCACTTACGTGGTTACGCGCAGAAAAACCCAAAACAAGAGTACAAGCGTGAGTCGTTTGAGCTGTTTGAAGAACTACTGAATTCTTTAAAAACCGATGTGATTACTATCTTGTCGAAGGTGCGCGTACAGCAGCAAGAAGAAGTTGAACGTATGGAAGCACAGCGTCAAGCGCAGGCGGAAGAAGCCGCGCGTCGCCAACAGTTCCAGCACCAAAGTGCCGATAGTTCGGTTGCAGATGAAGCTTCAGAAGATCAAGGACACCAGCCTATGGTTCGTGAAGAGCGCAAAGTTGGTCGTAATGAGCCTTGCCCTTGTGGTAGCGGTAAAAAGTACAAACAGTGCCACGGACAGATCAACTGATCCCTTGAATGATCACCCCAAGAGTCGCTTAGGCGACTCTTTTTTTAACTCAATATTTCTCATCTTTATTTTCTAGGTTGGGAAGTCGGCGAATCGGAGTCTTTATGAAACGTGTTCATATTGTTGCGGCTATTATCTTCAATAGCGATAAATCAGAAATTTACATTACCAAACGACCAGATCATCTTCACAAAGGCGGTTTTTGGGAGTTCCCTGGCGGCAAAGTTGAAGCGGGAGAAACGATTGAACAAGCCATTTTCCGCGAGCTAGATGAAGAGATTGGTATTCATATTACTGAGCAATCTCCTTACCAATACCTTGAGTTTGACTATTCAGACAAGTCCTTAACTTTTGATTTTATTTGCGTGACACAATTTGATCATCAGCCGTATGGTAAAGAAGGGCAGCAAGGAGAATGGGTAGCGGTTTCTGAGTTGGCAAACTATTCATTTCCTGAAGCCAATGCGCCCATCGTCGAGCGCGTCATGAAAGAGTTTGCCTAAGTCGCTAGCCACCACAAGCAAATGTTGATAGTTTACAGAAACACCTTGAACGAAGAGAAACGATGCAAGCTTAAGCTGATGTCGTCACAATGGAGAATAACGCAATGGTGAGAATTGCGATTGCAGGAGCGGCGGGTCGAATGGGCCGCAATTTGGTGAAAGCCACTTATCAGAATAACCATGCTCGAGTGGGTGCGGGCTCAGAGCGTCCTGAGTCCTCGTTGGTTGGTGTTGATATCGGTGAGTTATGCGGTGAAGGGCGATTTGATATCGCGTTGGTGGATAACCTAGAGAATGCCGTAGATAACTTCGATGTCATCATTGATTTTACAGCTCCTGTGAGCACCTTAGCCAATATTGAGTTATGTAAAAAACACGGTAAGAAGCTAGTGATTGGTACAACGGGCTTTTCTGAAGAAGAAAGAGCACAAATCAATGCTGCCGCACAACAGATTGCGATTGTCATGGCTCCTAACTACAGCGTTGGGGTTAACCTTGTTTTCAAATTGCTTGAAAAAGCGGCTAAAGTGATGGGTGATTACTGTGATATTGAGATCATTGAAGCCCACCATCGTCATAAAGTGGATGCTCCGTCAGGAACCGCAATTGGCATGGGAGAGGCGATTGCTAATGCTATGGGTAACCAACTGAGTGACGTTGCCGTCTATGCGCGAGAAGGTATTACCGGTGAACGTACTAAAAATGAGATTGGTTTTGCTACGATTCGTGCTGGCGATATCGTGGGTGAGCATACCGCGATGTTCGCTGATATCGGTGAACGTGTAGAAATCACCCATAAAGCGACGGATCGTATGACTTTTGCCAATGGTGCAGTGAGAGCGGCTGTTTGGCTTGCTGATAAACCTGCGGGTTTTTATAGCATGACTGACGTGTTAGGTTTGAACGATCTTTGATTACATAATTATGCGTCAGTGTTTGCTGGCGCATCTTTGTTACACCTCTTTTTACCGATTTAATTATCTCTCTCTATTTTTACTTTTCTTACTTACTTTTGTTGTGTTTTGAGTGGGTATTGATTTCTTTTTGTTTTAGATGTCTGAAATTGTACTTATTCTCTGCTTGATTAACGTTTGCGTGATTTTGTTTATCGTTGATTATTTAAAATGCATCAAAGAGTTTCAGTTTGCTGATTCTAATTCCTCCATTCTCATTTTTTTACTCATCAAACCTATCTTTTTGCTGTCTTAGGTTCGCTTTTTATCTCTAACGCTTTAAATGTTGCTTTAATTTATTATGAAATGTTGACAGTAATCATGGTGGTCATTAGAATACCGCCAATTTGTCTAAATCACCCTATGGCGCGACTCTATGGCCTTAAGGAAGACAGATTTGCAGTTTAATTTATATTTTTTGCATTTTTATTCTGGAGGTTGTCTTGAGTAAGTCAGCACTGTTAGTCCTAGAAGATGGGACGGTGTTCCACGGTGTATCCATTGGCGCTGATGGAATATCCGTTGGTGAAGTCGTCTTTAATACCTCGATGACGGGGTACCAAGAAATCCTCACTGATCCTTCCTATTCTCAACAAATCGTTACTCTTACTTACCCCCACATAGGCAATACCGGAACCAATTCCGAAGACGAAGAATCCTCTTCTATCCATGCACAAGGCCTTGTGATTCGCGATCTCCCTCTTATCGCTTCTAACTTCCGTAATGAACTTTCCCTTTCTGACTACCTTAAATCACAAAATATTGTGGGCATTGCCGATATCGACACGCGCAAGCTAACGCGCATTTTGCGTGAAAAAGGAGCTCAGAATGGCTGCATTATGGCAGGTGACCATTTAGATGAAGCATTGGCGCTGGTAAAAGCCAAAGAGTTCCCCGGTTTAAAAGGAATGGATCTTGCGAAAGAAGTTACAACAAAAGAAGCGTACCAATGGAAACAAGGTTCGTGGACGCTCGAAGGTGGACTTCCTGAAGCGAAAGATGACAGCGAGTTGCTCTATCACGTTGTTGCCTACGATTTCGGTGCAAAGCGCAATATCCTCCGTATGTTGGTTGACCGAGGATGCCGCCTAACTGTGGTACCAGCACAAACCTCGGCAGAAGAAGTTCTAGCGCTGAAACCTGATGGTGTCTTTTTATCAAATGGCCCTGGCGACCCAGAACCATGTACTTATGCGATTGAAGCAACCAAAGTGTTCTTAGAGAAAGGACTGCCTATTTTTGGTATCTGTTTAGGACATCAAATTTTGGCATTGGCGTCTGGTGCAAAAACAGTAAAAATGAAATTTGGCCACCATGGCGCGAACCATCCAGTGAAAGATTTGGATCGTAATGTGGTGATGATTACGGCACAAAACCACGGTTTTGCTGCTGATGAAGCAACGCTGCCTATCACACTTCGTGCAACGCACAAATCGCTATTTGATGGTTCACTACAAGGAATTCACCGCACCGATAAGCCAGCCTTTAGCTTTCAGGGACACCCTGAAGCGAGCCCTGGCCCGCACGATGCCGCCCCTTTGTTTGACCATTTTATTGAACTAATTAAAAAGCACACAGCGTAATTCGGAGTAGTAGACAATGCCAAAACGTACTGACATTAAAAGTATTCTAATTCTAGGTGCTGGCCCGATTGTAATCGGTCAGGCTTGTGAGTTTGACTACTCTGGCGCTCAAGCATGTAAAGCCCTGCGTGAAGAGGGTTACCGAGTGATTTTGGTTAACTCGAACCCTGCCACTATCATGACTGACCCAGAGATGGCCGATGCGACTTATATTGAGCCTATCCATTGGGAAGTAGTGCGTAAAATCATCGAAAAAGAGCGCCCAGACGCGGTATTACCGACCATGGGTGGTCAAACCGCATTGAACTGTGCACTTGAACTGGAAAAGCATGGTGTTCTGGCTGAGTTTGGCGTTGAGATGATTGGCGCAACGGCTGATGCAATTGATAAAGCGGAAGATCGTTCTCGCTTTGATAAAGCGATGAAGTCAATCGGCTTAGCTTGTCCTCGCGCTGATACGGCAAAAACGATGGAAGAAGCTTACCGCGTTCAAGAGATGGTGGGTTTCCCTTGCATTATTCGCCCTTCATTTACCATGGGTGGAACCGGCGGTGGTATCGCTTACAACAAAGAAGAGTTTGAAGAGATTTGCCGCCGTGGCCTTGATCTTTCGCCAACCAACGAGTTGTTGATTGATGAATCACTCATCGGTTGGAAAGAGTACGAAATGGAAGTGGTTCGCGATAAAGCGGACAACTGCATTATAGTCTGTGCGATTGAAAACTTTGACCCAATGGGTATTCACACGGGTGACTCGATCACGGTAGCTCCTGCGCAAACGCTAACTGACAAAGAATATCAGATCATGCGTAACGCATCGCTAGCCGTACTGCGTGAAATCGGTGTGGAAACGGGTGGTTCGAACGTACAGTTTGGTATCAACCCGAAAGATGGCCGCATGGTGATCATCGAGATGAACCCACGTGTTTCTCGCTCTTCGGCTCTTGCATCGAAAGCGACGGGCTTCCCTATTGCCAAAGTTGCAGCCAAATTGGCGGTAGGTTTCACACTTGATGAGTTAATGAACGACATTACTGGTGGTGCAACCCCAGCGTCGTTTGAGCCAACTATTGATTATGTTGTGACGAAAATCCCTCGCTTTAACTTCGAAAAATTTGCCGGTGCTAACGATCGCTTAACCACGCAAATGAAGTCGGTGGGCGAAGTGATGGCGATTGGTCGTAACCAACAAGAATCGCTGCAAAAAGCACTGCGTGGGCTGGAAATTGGCGTAAACGGCCTAGACGAAATGGTTGATTTAGACGCGCCAGATGCACTGACTAAAATTCGCCATGAGCTGAAAGAAGCGGGTGCTGAGCGTATTTGGTATATCGCAGATGCTTTCCGCGCTGGTTTGTCTGTGGATGGGGTCTTTAACCTGACTAACGTTGATCGCTGGTTCTTGGTACAAATCGAAGAACTGGTCAAAATGGAACAAGAAGTCAAAGCGGGCGGTTTTGCTGGCTTAAATGCGGATGTTCTACGCAAGATGAAGCGCAAAGGTTTTTCGGATGCGCGTCTCTCTTCACTGCTTGGCGTGGCTGAAAGTGAAATTCGTCGTATGCGTGACCAATATAATATTCATCCGGTTTACAAGCGTGTCGATACTTGTGCGGCGGAGTTTTCGTCTGATACGGCTTACATGTACTCCTCTTATGATGACGAATGTGAAGCACAACCGACCGATAGAGACAAAATCATGGTGCTCGGCGGTGGTCCAAACCGTATTGGTCAAGGTATCGAATTTGATTACTGTTGTGTTCACGCCTCACTCGCGCTACGCGAAGATGGTTATGAAACCATCATGGTTAACTGTAACCCTGAAACTGTTTCAACAGATTATGACACCTCCGATCGCCTCTATTTTGAACCAGTGACACTCGAAGATGTATTGGCGATTGTTCGTGTTGAAAAACCTAAAGGCGTCATCGTGCAATACGGTGGTCAAACACCACTGAAATTGGCTCGTGCACTTGAAGCCGCTGGAGTGCCTATCATTGGTACTAGCCCAGATGCGATTGACCGCGCCGAAGATCGTGAGCGTTTCCAGCAAGCGGTTGATCGTTTAGGTCTGCTGCAGCCAGAAAACGCAACAGTGACCACAATGGAACAGGCGATTGAAAAATCGAAAGACATCGGCTTCCCGCTGGTGGTACGC
>NZ_CAWNTB010000177.1:0-20812 GCF_963877065.1 Vibrio sp. V01_P9A10T6 | reverse complement strand
TGAATGATTTGGTTGATAACACTATGTCAATGTCGATTGTTCCATCCATAAGACGTAATTACGCGACTTTGGCTCTAGACATTGTTATTTATTAAGAAAAAAAGTGTCAAGCGTATGAAAAATAATTCTTTTTTCTTTTATGACACAGTGTGGCCGTTAACTATCGTTGAGAATAAAGATGAACATTTTAGTTGTTAGTGAATATCCTATCATCAGAGAGTTACTGCGTTCTGCGCTCAAACCATTAAACCATATCACCCATATTCAACTTTCCGGTGGAAATGACCTAAATGTGATAAAACAAAGAGTGGATACAGGCAGTCATGACCTTGTTATTTATGATTTGGATTCTGTAAAAAAAGATCCGACAAGCATCATTATATCTATGTTAGATGCTATTAACGATAAGCAACTGGTTAAGTATGGTTTGTCGTCATTAATTTTATTATCCAATGAAGCTCAGATTGGGCAATTTAAGGATGATCTTAATTTTTGTGAGCATTTTGTGATCACCAAACCTTTTACTTTTAAGAATGTTCAACAGATTGTGAAAAATATAGGTTTTTTCCCTAATCTAAATTGAGGAGAAATCGGCCTGAAGTACACTATTTTCTAACAACACATGGAGTTTTAGTTGCAGTCAATATTACCATTTGTTTATTCATAGAAAGAGATAAGTCATGCATCAAGATATATGGGGAAAGTAATGAGTACAAAAGGCCAGCTAAAGTCGGTCCATTTTATTTTTTTGACAGTGATCCCCTGCTTTCTTATCTTACAGTTATCTCACTATTATTTTTTCCATTCCCTACAAGATAAATCAAAAGAGCACGCTGTAAATGCGGCATCAAACATTGATTCTATTCTCTATCACGCTAAAGAAGCGAATAAGAAAACACTTTCTCTCGTCAGTCATAATGAGAGTTGTGATGAAATTATCGTAGAATTAAGAAAAATTGTAGCGACGAGCCCTTTTGTAAGAACGACAAATTTAGCTCATGATGGAGTGATATATTGTACATCTCTTTGGGGAGAACGATCATTTATTGATAACCCGCAGACTTATATCTCAGGTGAGCTCTTATTAATGTCAGGCAGTCAAGTAGACTTGCAGCATCCACTAATTGTCGTTCGTAATGTGGAAAATGATAATGTGTCACTTAGCGGTATTGACGGATTACACATCCAACAAGCGTTACTTCAATCTTCTGCTCATGCTTTATCTCTATTTTTACAGTTGGGGGAGTTTTGGTTAGGTGAGGACGGTGTAATGTATCCAACTGATCCAACGCTTGCACTGACTGCTGTTCAACAGATTAAATCAGAACGTTTCCCATTTACAATTTATGCAGGATTTGGTTACCCATCATCCTGGTCTGCATTTTGGAATGAGAGAAAGTTCTATATTTTCTTGATTGTATTTATGCAGGTGTCATTTTCGATTTGTTATTGGTGGCTTATTAACCGCCCAAAAACGTTAGATTCGGAACTTCAGCGTGCAATTCGTCAAGAAGAATTTGTACCCTATGCTCAACCGATTGTTAATGCCTCAACCAATGAAATTATGGGTATAGAAATCTTGATAAGGTGGGTTCACCCTATTCAAGGTGTGGTTCGTCCGGATCTTTTTATTCCTCAAGCTGAAGAGTCTGGGCTGATTATTCCAATGACAAGATTGCTCATTAACGAAACCGCTAAGCAGTTGAATAATTATAAGGACTCCTTACCTCATCCGTTTCATGTAGGGATAAATATTTCGCCTCAACATTGCAATGGTCAAGATCTTTTTAACCAATGTAAGGCTTTTGTTGAGTATATCGATACAGAGAAAGTAGTGCTTGTTTTAGAGCTTACTGAACGAGAGGTTCTTGAGTTTTCGGATGCAACAGATGTACTTTTCAGTAACATAAAACGTTTGGGCTGTAAGATAGCGATTGATGACTTCGGAACTGGCCATTCCAGTCTGATAAACTTACAAAAAATCGAACTGGACTACTTAAAAATTGATCAAATATTCATTAAAAACATAGGAAAGGATCCTATTGCTGAACACTTGGTTGAAAATACGATTGAACTTGCTAAGCGTTTATCAATTGATCTTGTTGCTGAGGGTGTTGAGCTGGCTGAGCAAGCTGAATATCTAAAAAATCATAATGTTAACTATTTGCAAGGTTTTTTATTCGCAAAACCTGTGCCTCTATCGGAATTCTTACAGGCGTATCAAGACCAATGTCATGCTAAATAATTACGATAGTTTTTAAACTAGCGACCTGATTTGGTGGTGATATCTGACTTCCCATCCATATCACTGTTTAGTAGACCTGTGTAACGTTTATTGAAAATCTTTGAGGATTATCCTGCCTACCTGCAATTCCGAGTCGTTTGTGTGCATTCAAGTTAGAAACTGGCCAAGAGCAAAAGATCTGGCTAGCTATTTGAAATCGATTCGCTAAAGTAAAAACGTTTTTTTAAAAGAGCGAAGGTATTGATGCGTTATGCGTTAGAGCGATACGACCAACATGGTTTTCTTAAAGCCCCTAAACTTATCTGGCTTGGTTGGTTATTTTTGGCAAAAGCTTGGATTGTTTTCGTGGTGGCAGGAGCAAGCCGAGATAATGGCACGACGATTTTAACCATTGTTTACCCAGACCATTCGATGCTTTATTTGGGGTTGATTATGGGGTTGCCAAGTATCATTCTGATGTGGCTTATCAGCTTACGTGCTCCTGAACGATCGTGGCTAAACCGCATCGTCAGCATGGGAAAACCGCTGACGTTACTTATGGTTATCTTGCAATTTATGCAAACGCTTTATCATATCTATTTAGAGCACGGCGTTTTTAATTGGGCCAATGCAAGCACACTGTTGGTGCTGTTATGGTTTGGCCTATATCTACTGAAGAGTAAAAGTGTGCGTGATTGTTTTTCTATCCCGCTCATAGACAAGGCGTGATCCCAATCAAGGTCGCCCCAAAAAACTGAATTACACTGAGCAAAAATAAGTAAGTGAGGATATTTTATGACACAACCTCAAACCGCGATTCTGCCTGAAGCAGGTCCGTTTGCACTATTTAGCCTTTTAAAAGTAAAGCAAAATCCGGCGCATGTTTTAGCGCAATTAAAAGCATTGCCCGCTTTAGTCAATGAGATAAATCAACATCAACCCGGCGCTGAATTAACCGTGTCGGTCGCGTTTACTCGCACCTTTTGGCAGCGTTTAAATCAAAGCATACCACAAGAGCTGATTGATTTTCCTGAGCTTGGTAAAGGCGAAACCATAGCACCAAGTACCGAGGTGGATGTGTTGATTCACTGCCATTCTCAGCGTCATGACTTGCTGTTTTATGTGTTGCGTAAATGGATGGAACCCGTGGCAGAGTTGGTTGAAATGGTGGATGAAACCTACTCATTTCGTTACTTAGATGCGCGAGATATGACGGACTTTATCGATGGCACTGAAAACCCTAAAGCCGAAAAACGTCAAGAAGTGGCACTGATTGCTGATGGTGAATTTGCTGGCGGCAGCTATGTGATGTTGCAGCGTTTTGTGCATAACCTTCCAGCTTGGAATCGCTTAAATGTGGCGGCGCAAGAAAAAGTGATTGGGCGCACTAAGCCTGATTCGATTGAGCTTGATAATGTACCTGCAGCGTCTCACGTTGGCCGTGTCGATATAAAAGAAGAGGGGAAAGGGCTGAAAATTGTTCGTCATAGCTTACCTTACGGTACGGTGAGTGGTGAGCACGGTTTACTATTCATTGCTTATTGCCATACGCTGCATAACTTTAAAGTGATGTTGGAAAGTATGTATGGTGTGGCGGATGGTAAAACAGACCAACTGCTGCGCTTTACCAAAGCCGTAACGGGTGCGTACTTTTTTGCCCCTTCAGCTGAGATGCTGCAACATCTTGAACTAAAGTAAGTTTCAATACTGACCTACTATCGGACCGAGCCTTGTGCTCGGTTTTTCTTTTTTAAGCATTTTATGTAAAGAAAAGCGTCTACTGTCCGATAAAGAGATCATTCATTCTATGGCATGGGTCTGTTATGGCAATTACCGTTAATACCAATGTTCCCGCTTTGATTGCGCAGCGTCACTTAGGTTCAGCAAGCGAAATGTTGAATCAATCTTTGGAGCGTCTTGCTTCCGGGAAGCGTATTAATAGTGCCAAAGATGATGCTGCGGGTTTACAAATTTCGAATCGTCTTGAGTCGCAAATGAGTGGCTTAGATGTCGCTGTACGCAATGCTAATGATGGCATTTCAATCATGCAGACTGCTGAAGGTGCAATGCAAGAGACAACCAGCCTGCTTCAGCGTATGCGAGATCTCTCTTTGCAGTCGGCGAATGGCGCGAACAGTAAAGCGGATAGGCAAGCTTTACAGGAAGAAATGAGCGCCTTGAACGATGAATTAAACCGAATTGCTGAAACCACCTCTTTTGGTGGTCGTAAGTTACTGAATGGTTCGTTTGGTCAATCCTCATTTCAGATAGGGGCGAGCTCTGGTGAAGCAGTGCAAGTTTCGTTAAAAAATATGCGTTCAGACAGTTTGGATATGGGGGGCTTTAGCTATGTTGCGGCAGGCATGGCGGATAGTCAGTGGCGGGTGACACAAGATAACCGGCAGCTCACCATGAGCTATACCGATGCCAAGGGAAAACAGCACAACATTCAAATCCAAGCAAAAGTAGGGGACGATATTGAAGAGTTGGCAACCTACATCAATGGGCAAACCGATAAAGTATCGGCGTCAGTCAACGACAAAGGACAGCTACAGCTGTTCATGGCGGGTAAAGAAACCTCTGGGACTATTGATTTTAAAGGTAGCTTAGCCAATCAGTTGCAAATGAATGTGACGGGATATGAAGCAGTAGACACTCTTGATATTACCGAAGTCGGTGGTGCGCAGCGGGCGGTTGCCGTCATTGATACCGCAATGCAGTACGTTGATAGCCATCGCTCTGAGTTAGGCGCGTTGCAAAACCGTTTTAACCACGCCATCAACAACCTCGACAACGTACATGAAAACCTCGCTTCTTCAAACAGTCGAATTAAAGATACTGACTATGCGAAAGAGACCACCCAAATGGTAAAACAGCAAATCCTACAACAAGTCAGTACCTCTATTCTTGCGCAAGCCAAAAAACAGCCAAACCTAGCATTGGCCTTACTTCGCTAGCGATAAAAATCAACAATTATCGACCTTTATCAACAACTCTTTAGCGAAATTATTACCTTTTTGATGGGTTTTTGACCTCTTGTCCTGTTTTTTACACTAAACACATTTTTTTTAAGAAAATTGAAAAAAAATCCTCAAGCTTTGGAAAGTACCGCCGTTATAAAAAGTAACTTTGAGAGAACTATTTGGTTTTCCGAGACGTCGGAAACCGGAAACATCGGAAAATCAATTGGAGTAATCACCATGGCAGTTAATGTAAATACCAACGTATCAGCGATGACAGCACAGCGTTACCTAAACGGCGCTAGCAATGCACAACAAACATCAATGGAACGCCTATCTTCTGGCTTTAAAATCAACAGCGCAAAAGATGATGCGGCAGGCCTACAAATCTCTAACCGTTTGAATGTTCAGAGCCGCGGTCTTGACGTAGCAGTACGTAATGCGAATGACGGTATTTCTATTGCACAAACCGCTGAGGGTGCGATGAATGAAACGACCAACATTTTGCAACGTATGCGTGACTTGTCACTGCAATCAGCTAACGGTTCAAACTCAAAAGCAGACCGTGTAGCGATTCAAGAAGAAGTCACCGCTCTGAATGACGAGTTAAACCGTATCGCAGAAACCACATCATTTGGTGGTAACAAATTACTTAACGGTACTTTTGAAACTAAGTCATTCCAAATCGGTGCGGATAACGGTGAAGCCGTCATGCTTAGCCTAAACAACATGCGTAGTGACAATGCTATGATGGGCGGCACAAGCTACCAAGCGGCGAACGGCAAAGATAAAGATTGGTCAGTTCAAGCCGGCAGCAACGATCTACAAATCACTCTGAAAGATACTTCAGGTACAGATCAGACTATCAATATCTCAGCTAAAGAAGGCGATGATATTGAAGAGTTGGCGACTTACATCAACGGCCAAACTGATATGGTGAAAGCATCAGTTGATGATGAAGGAAAACTACAAGTCTTCGCTGGCAGTAATAAAGTAGAAGGCCCTGTAACATTCGCAGGCGGTCTTGCTGGTGAGCTCGGCATGCAAGCTGGTCAAGCTGTTACCGTAGATGTCATTGATGTGACCTCTGTGGGTGGCGCTCAAGAATCGGTTGCCATTGTTGATGCTGCACTGCAATTTGTAGATAGCCACCGTGCACAATTAGGTGCATTCCAAAATCGCTTTAGCCATGCAATCAGCAACTTAGATAACATTAACGAAAACGTGAGTGCTTCTAAGAGCCGTATTAAAGATACTGACTTTGCCAAAGAAACAACAGCGCTTACTAAGTCGCAAATTCTTTCTCAAGCATCAAGCTCAGTGCTTGCTCAAGCAAAACAAGCGCCACAAGCGGCACTTAGCTTACTTGGCTAAAAGAGCCCAATAGCTACCCTTAATGAAAATCCAGCCTCGGCTGGATTTTTTGCTTAGTGGCAAAGTGGAAAAAGTGTTAGTCGATGCAGCATTATCTTTCTTATTTTTTGACGCTAATCACATTTCTCATGCTCGCTGCATAAATTTTAAAAAAAGGCTTATTTTTTTCTAAAGGATATAAATCTTTCGCCGTTAAAGGATACGAGAGAAATGAGGTGTACCGACGTGAGGTGAGAGACACGGAAGTACATCAACACAATGCCTAAGGAGATCAATATGGCAATTAATGTAAGCACTAACGTGTCTGCAATGACCGCACAGCGTTATTTAAATAACGCCGCTGATGGTACGCAGAAATCGATGGAGCGTCTGTCATCGGGCTATAAAATCAATAGCGCGCGTGATGATGCAGCGGGTCTACAAATCTCAAACCGTTTAACGTCACAAAGCCGTGGCTTAGATATGGCGGTAAGAAACGCAAATGATGGCATTTCCATTGCACAAACCGCAGAGGGTGCAATGAATGAAACCACCAATATCTTGCAACGTATGCGAGATCTTTCTTTGCAATCAGCAAACGGTTCTAACTCAAGTTCAGAACGCCAAGCGATCCAAGAGGAAGTCTCAGCACTCAATGATGAATTAAACCGTATTGCTGAAACAACCTCGTTTGGTGGTAATAAACTGCTAAATGGTTCGTTTGGTTATAAATCTTTCCAAATTGGTGCCGATTCTGGTGAAGCTGTGATGCTTTCCATGAGCGACATGCGTTCTGACACAAAAGCGATGGGCGGTAAGAGCTATGTCGCGACAAATGGCAAAGCGCCTGACTGGTCAGTCACCAATGCGACGGATCTGACTCTGAGCTATACTGATAAACAAGGAGAAGCTCGCGAAGTCACCATTAACGCTAAAGCGGGTGATGACTTAGAAGAAGTCGCTACTTACATTAATGGTCAAAATGGTGACATCAAAGCTTCAGTCGGTGATGAAGGTAAACTGCAACTGTTTGCCGCCAATCAAAAAGTCTCAAGCGATGTCACTATTGGTGGTGGACTGGGTACTGAAATTGGTTTTGCTGCAGGTAAAGACGTAACCGTCAAAGACATCAATGTCACAACGGTTGGCGGCTCTCAGGAAGCTGTAGCTTTGATTGATGGTGCATTAAAGGCCGTTGATAGCCAACGTGCCTCGTTAGGTGCATTCCAGAACCGTTTCGGTCATGCCATCAGTAACCTTGATAACATCAACGAGAACGTCAACGCTTCTCGTAGTCGAATTAAGGATACTGATTATGCCCGTGAAACAACCCAAATGACGAAGTCGCAGATTTTGCAGCAAGCGAGTACGTCAGTTTTAGCACAGGCGAAGCAGTCACCATCTGCAGCTCTTAGTCTATTGGGTTAACCGATAGGCGAATGGAGCTTTGTGGGGAAAGCAGTGTTTTCACTGCCAACCTATGAGGTGGAAGGGAGATTGTTATGGAAATACCATCCTACACATCGAACATCCAGCCTTACGGCTCGCAAAGTGGCATTAAATTTGCTTCAGAAAACGATGGCGCGACACGCGCTTCCTCGAAACAAAATGAGGTGAATCGTACTGAACAGTTAAGAAATAGGCAAAACCAAAGCGTTGAAGCGGCAATCGAGCTTGCACAGCAACGAGAGCAGATCAACAAATCGGAAAGAGCCAAGATGGTAGAGCAGATGAATGAATTTATCTCATCTATCAACAAAGACTTAGCGTTTAGAGTCGATGAAGAATCAGGACGGGATGTTGTGACGATTTATGAAGCCAGTACTGGTGACATTATTCGTCAGATCCCGAACGAGGAAATGCTAGAGGTTTTGCGACGCCTTGCCAGACAAAAAGACCACAGTACAGGTTTATTGGTTGCTAAGGTGTAATCGTAGTTTTTGAGGTGATTTAATGAGCTTAGGCCCGATGGGTATGAATACTGGCATGGATATCAATTCCTTGGTCAGCAAAATTGTCAATGCAGAGCGCGTTCCTAAGCAGCAACGTATTGATAATGAGCTTGGCCAAATTGATGCCAGTATCAGTGCCTACGGCCGGCTCAAAGAGTCGCTGGATACGATGAAAAATCTTATGACGAATTTTCGTCAGGAGAAGGCTTTCGCTTTGCGAAAAGTCGATACTACTGATGAAAATGTCGTCTCCGCGACAGCCACCACTGACGCAATAGCAGGTAAATATGCTATCGATGTGTTGCAGCTTGCACAGAGCCATAAAGTTGCCTCGGATGTTTTAGATAAAGAGGCAAAGTTTGGTCCTGGTAAGCTGCAGATTTCACTTGGTGATCAGAAGTTTGATGTTGATGTCCAAGCCAATTCAAAATTGATTGATATCGTTCGCGGTATCAACAGCACTAAAACCAATCCCGGAGTTCGTGCTTCGGTAATCAATGATGTTGAAGGACCACGTTTGATTGTGGCCTCTAATCTATCTGGAAAAGATCATGACATTAAAATTAATGCTCAGTCTGATGCCGGAAATCCGCTCAAAAATCTAGAATACAAAACGCTGGAAGAACGCGTTAAAGATTTAGAAAAAGCACGCGCTGCGGCGCAACAAATCATTGCACCACTCACGCCAGCTCAACAAGCTATCGCTGCAAAAGTCGCCGAGAAAATAGGCGCGGCGGCACGCGAAGTTGACCAAAGTATGGCGAGTGGTGTTCAAGAAGTCGCCGGGCAAGTAGTTGCCGACGGTAAAGTCGCCAATGCTGCCGGTGAATTAACCGACGCCGCCGCCGGTGTTGCCGCCAATAAATATCTGAAACCGCAAGATCGTATTCCAGGGTGGACTGAAACCGCCTCTGGCACCTTGCTCGATTCCTACTATGAACCTGATCCAGAGCTTGATGCGACCGCGTTAGAAAAAGCGCCAGATGTGCCCGGTTGGACCAATACTGCTTCTGGTACTTTGGTTGACTCCTATGTCACCCCCAAAGAAGCGCAAGCCAAGCTTGAACAGCAATTAGCAGCTGAAAAAGCCGCGGTTGCGGCGGCGGTGCGTAGTGGTGAACTGACGCCAGAGCAAGCCAAGCAGAAAGAGCGTGAAAAGCTTGACCCGCAAGAGCGTGAGTATTTAGATAAAGTGGACAAAGCAGATGCTGAGCTTAGAGCGGCACAAGCATCGTTTGACGCCTATCAAGGTATGACTCAAGTACAAGCAGGCCAAGATTCTGTGGTGGTTTTGGACGGTGTGGCGACCCTTTCTAGCAACAACAACGTGATTGAAGATGCGATTGAAGGGGTTGATTTGACCCTTAAAGGGCAAACGGCCAAAGGCAAACCACAAGCTGAAATTGGCATTGAATATGACCGCAAAACCGTGCGCGATGATATTGAACAATTTGTCGCGGCGTATAATCAGTTTTATCAGGTCTCTAAAGAACTTGGAGGCGTTGACCCTCGGACTGGCCAAGCTGGGCCACTGGCGGGTGACAGTATTGTGCGCAGTGCAGACTCTCGCCTACGTAGTGTTTTTTCGACTAGAATTGAGCAGGCTCCAGAAGAGATCAAAAGTCTGATTGAGTTTGGTATTACCACCACACGCCAAGGGACACTTGAAATTAACTACGACATGCTAGATCGCCAACTCAATAACAACTTTAATAAGCTAGGTGAGTTCTTTGGTGGAAACCAAGGATTTGCCAAACGGGTTGAAGATGCTATTCAGAGCATGACGGGGGTTACGGGGTCGATTCGCACACGCGAAAAAAGCTTAGTAGAACGCAACTACCGTGTGGCGGACGACCAAGCGGCACTTGATCGCCGCATGGACAGTTTGGAGAAGCGAACGCATTCTAAGTTTTCAGCAATGCAAGACGCGACCAGTAAAATGCAGAACCAATTAGCTGGTATGATGAATGCGTTAGGCGGCTGATATGGAACAGCAACTCGACCTTTTAAGTGATCTAGATCACCAAATAAGAGCAATGCTTGTCATTGATGAAATTAATACTGAAGAAATCAATCATCTTGTCGATAAAAGGGAACGGATATTGCAAAACTTACTGACGCATGCGTCAGAAAATCCACAGTTTGCAATGTCGAGCCAATGGCGAGAGGCTATTGATGAAACTAAACATCTTGTTGAACTGATGCAGTCAAAAACGGTCGAGATCGGTAGAACGCTCCAAAAATACCGACACGGTAATAAATCCGTTCAGCAATACAAAAAGTTTTTATAAGAGGAAGACTATGCGCGGTTCTTTACAGGCATACAAAAAGGTATCAGTGGATAGCCAGCTCAGTGCGGCCTCGCCGCATAAAGTCGTACAAATGTTGATGGCGGGTGCCATTGAACGCCTTATTCAAGCAAAAGCAGCAATGCTACAGGGGAATATTCCAAGTAAGGGTGAACGCCTTGGTAAAGCATTGGATATCATTATTAGCTTACGCAGTTGCTTATCGATGAGTGATGGCGGGGATATTGCAAAAAATTTAGATCAGCTTTATGAATTTATGATCACTCAGATCACCGAAGCTAATCATCAAAATGACCCGCAACCACTGGATGATGTGATCGACATCATTCGAGAAATTAAATCAGCATGGGATCAAATCCCTCCTGAATACCACAATCTGACGGCAAGCGAAGTGGGCATATAAGTTATTTATAAAACTTTAGGCACTTATTTTTTAAAGTTTTAACTGATGTCACACCAGCTCATTGCTTGGTTGCCTTATTTTTTTTATTCCATAGAATAGAAGCCATTACTAGCCTAATGGCTTTTTTTGTTGCTGAATTCCACAAATTGTCTATCGTTTAATCAAGTGATTATAGAAAAACAAAACTGAATAACGATTTTCAGAAGTGCGGCCACAATTTCTCTGATTTAAGGCAAATATTCTCACCTATGCAAGGTTTAGCAAAACTGCTTGTGATAGAAGACGATCCGCAGATCCGTCTCAATCTAAGTAACATTTTAGAATTTGTTGGAGAGCACTGCGAGGCGATCGAGTCATCCCAAATCAAGGATATTGATTGTTCAAGATTGTGGGGGGGCTGCATTATTGGATCGCTAAAAAGTGAGCAGTTAACTGATGAGATAGCTCAGTGGTTGACTAAGGCCAATTATATTCCACTTCTAATGGCAAACAAGCAGCCATATTCATTGGAAGAATTTACTCAATACGTCGGTGAACTTGAGTCACCTCTTAATTACCCTCAACTGAGTGACGCATTACGACATTGCAAAGAATTTTTAGGACGCAAAGGCGTGCAAGTTCCCTCTACATCGCGTAAGAATACCTTATTTCGTAGCCTTGTAGGCCAAAGTCATGGTATCCAAGAAGTTCGCCATTTGATTGAGCAAGTCTCAGGCACAGAAGCCAATGTGTTGATCTTAGGTGAATCTGGAACGGGCAAAGAAGTGGTTGCGCGTAACATCCATTATCATTCTGCACGCCGCAACGGTCCGTTTGTGCCGATTAACTGTGGTGCGATTCCGGCTGATTTACTTGAAAGTGAATTATTTGGTCATGAAAAAGGGGCGTTTACCGGAGCGATAACCGCGCGCAAAGGTCGTTTTGAGCTTGCCGAAGGCGGTACTTTATTTCTCGATGAGATCGGTGATATGCCGATGTCGATGCAGGTAAAGTTGTTGCGTGTGTTACAAGAACGCTGCTTTGAACGTGTGGGCGGTAACACCACCATTAAAGTGAATGTGCGTGTGGTGTCAGCGACTCACCGCAATTTAGAAAACATGATTGATGATGAATCATTTCGTGAAGATCTTTACTATCGACTCAATGTTTTCCCAATTGAAATGCCAGCGCTAAAAGATCGCAAAGACGACATCCCATTGCTGTTACAAGAACTCATGACACGTATGGAAGCGGAAGGTGGACAGCCATTTTGTTTTACCCCGCGAGCAGTCAATTCGTTAATGGAACACAATTGGCCGGGCAATGTTCGTGAGCTAGCGAATTTAGTTGAGCGGATGATCATTCTCTATCCAAATAGTCTCGTCGACGTCAATCATTTACCAACTAAATACCGCTATAGTGATATTCCAGAATTCCAACCAGAGCACAGCTCCTATGGTTCTGTTGAAGACCAAGAACGTGATGTGCTGGCGGGTATTTTCTCTGAAAACTTCAGTTTTGAAGACGTCGAAGAGATGCACGAAAATCTCAACGCACCGCAGTCATTGCCTCCTGAAGGCGTGAATTTGAAAGAGCTATTGGCGGACTTGGAAGTCAATATGATCAACCAAGCCCTTGAAGCTCAAGGCGGAGTGGTAGCGCGTGCCGCTGATATGCTGGGTATGCGCCGTACGACCTTGGTTGAAAAAATGCGTAAATACAATATGCAACGGTGATTCAAAAACAGCATGGGTAAAGTTTAGTCAATATATTGGCAATGGATTAATTCTTTGATTTTAAAGAAAAATAGCCTGGCATGTATTTTGCGTGTTAGGCTATTGTTGTTTTATAGGTAGAATTTCGACATGCAGTCTCCTGACACACCCATTAATCAATCTCACTTAGATTCTGTAGAGGATCAAGTTGAGCGCTATAAACAGGTTCTTGATGTGATGCCTGCTGGCGTCATTTTGCTCGATACTCAAGGCGTAGTCAGAGAAGCTAACCCTGAAGCTCAGCGGTTATTGCAAGTCCCATTGGCGGGTGAAAAATGGTATTCCGTCATTCAAAGTGCTTTTGCGCCGAGAGAAGATGATGGGCATGAAATCTCGCTGCGCAATGGTCGTAAAGTTAGATTAGCCATTTCAGCATCAGCAACAGGCCAATTGATATTAATCACCGATTTAACCGAAACTCGGTTACTTCAATCACGCATCAGTGATTTACAGCGCTTATCCTCACTCGGTCGAATGGTGGCGTCTTTGGCACACCAAGTTCGCACACCGTTATCCAGCGCTATGCTCTATGCCTCAAATTTAGGTGCGTCTAACTTGCCAAACGCTACAAGAGAGCGTTTTCAGTCTAAGCTGATGGATAGGCTTCATGATCTTGAAAAACAAGTCAATGATATGTTGTTGTTTGCCAAAGGTGGTGACAATAAAGTCATTCAGCCGTTTACAGTGACAGACTTGGTCAGCGAATTTGTTCCCATGGTGGAAACGGCATTAAAAAATAGCGCAATTGATTATCATCAGGAAGTGGAACAAGAAGGGACAGTGGTGTTAGGCAATGCAAATGCCATTGCCTCTGCACTGAGTAACTTAGTGATGAACGCAATACAAATTGCGGGTAAGGCGTCGCAAATTGATGTCTTTTTTCGCCCGGTAAATGGTGAGCTGAAAATCTCGGTACAAGACAGTGGCCCGGGAGTCCCTGCTGCGCTGCAAAGTAAAATTATGGAACCGTTTTTTACCACTCGCTCACAAGGAACGGGGTTAGGGTTAGCGGTGGTACAAATGGTCTGCCGCGCCCATGATGGGCGATTGGAATTAATTTCAGAAGAAGGGGAGGGGGCTTGCTTTACTATGTGCATTCCACTCGAGCGTCATGCCCCTTCTTCACCAACAGAGACTGGAGAAGGATGATGGCTCAAAGCAAAGTCTTAATCGTTGAAGATGATGAAGGTCTACGCGAAGCGTTAGTCGATACTTTGGCGCTGGCCGGTTATGAATGGCTGGAAGCTGATTGCGCCGAAGATGCACTGATTAAACTCAAAGCACATCCTGTTGATATTGTTGTCTCTGACGTTCAAATGGCTGGCATGGGTGGCCTTGCACTGCTGCGCAACATCAAACAGCACTGGCCCAATTTACCCGTGTTGTTGATGACGGCGTACGCCAATATTGAAGATGCGGTCTCGGCGATGAAAGAGGGCGCCATTGATTACATGGCAAAACCCTTTGCCCCCGAAGTGCTACTCAACATGGTTAGCCGTTACGCGCCAGTGAAATCGGATGATAATGGTGATGCGGTTGTTGCAGATGAGAAAAGCCTGCGCTTATTGTCACTTGCCGACAAAGTGGCAAAAACCGATGCTAACGTCATGATTTTGGGCCCAAGCGGCTCTGGAAAAGAGGTCATGTCTCGCTACATTCATAACTCATCTCCGCGTAAAGATGGGCCATTTGTGGCGATCAACTGCGCCGCCATTCCAGACAACATGCTCGAAGCCACCTTATTTGGTTATGAAAAAGGGGCATTTACAGGAGCGGTACAAGCTTGTCCGGGCAAATTTGAACAAGCACAAGGTGGGACCATTTTACTCGATGAGATCAGCGAGATGGATCTGAACCTACAAGCAAAACTGCTGCGCGTACTCCAAGAGCGTGAAGTGGAACGCTTGGGGGGGCGTAAAAGCATTAAGCTTGATGTCCGCGTATTAGCGACCAGCAACCGCGACCTAAAGCAGTATGTGCAGGAAGGCAATTTCCGTGATGATTTATATTATCGCCTCAACGTCTTCCCAATCTCATGGCCAGCGCTACGTGACCGCAAAGGGGATATTGAACCGCTTGCTCACCACCTTGTAGAGCGTCACTGCACTAAACTTGGTTTACCTGTGCCTCGTATCGCGCCGCAAGCCATTAACAAGTTGCTTAGTTACGCTTGGCCGGGCAACGTCCGTGAACTTGATAACGTCGTGCAACGCGCGCTGATCTTGAGTGAGCAAGGAGACATTGCAAGTGAACATATCTTGTTGGAAGGGGTTGATTGGCAAGATGCTAGCAGCCTGCAACAAGTCGTAGAGCGCAGCGATATTGCCACACCAGAGATTAAGCCTGTAGCACAAGCCGAAGTGAACAAGCTGTTTAATAACAATGGCGCTGCATTGGGTGATGAGCTGAGAGATCAAGAGTACACCATTATCATGGATACTTTAGTCGAGTGCCAAGGCCGCCGTAAAGAGATGGCTGACAAGCTCGGAATTAGCCCTAGGACACTGCGTTATAAATTAGCAAAAATGCGTGATGCAGGAATTGATATCCCGAATTAACCCCAAAGTGGGTGATGGCATATAAATTGCTGCATCACAGAAAGAAGCAGCACAGCAGTCAAAGATTTGGCGTTAGAGGTAGCAATGAGACTTGATGGTTTAAACAGCGAAATGCAAACAATGATGTTGGAAGCAACCAATGCTCGTCCTGCGGCAACTGGACAAAGTGTGAGTGCTGATTTTGGCGACATGCTTTCCAAAGCCATTAATAACGTGAACAGTTTGCAAAAGACCTCAGGTAATTTACAAACCCGCTTTGATCGGGGAGATGAAAATGTCTCACTATCGGATGTGATGATTGCTCGTAACAAGTCGAGTGTAGCCTTTGAAGCGACGATTCAAGTTCGAAATAAACTTGTCGACGCCTACAAAGAACTCATGAATATGCCCGTATAAATTAGGTAGCCGCCGTGGCAGAAGATAAGCAAACAACCGATCTTACCGTGACCAGTGGTTCTGACCACGCTTTAATGGCGAGCTCAGATCTAGACATGGACACGCAAAACCCAGATCTTGAAGAGAAGAGTTCATCCAAAAGTGATTTTGCGATGGGCGACTTGGACTTGTTGCGCCAGGTGGTGTTAGTCCTCTCTATTTCCATCTGTGTGGCACTGATTGTCATGTTGTTCTTTTGGGTTCGAGAACCTGAAATGCGCCCGCTTGGCGCTTATGAAACCGAAGAACTTATTCCTGTCCTCGATTATCTTGATCAGCAGAAACTGACCTATAAATTAGATGGTAATACTATCTTAGTGCCATCCAGTGAATACAACAGCTTAAAACTCAACCTCGTCCGTGCAGGGTTAAATCAAAACAAGCAAGCGGGCGATGAAATCTTGATGCAAGACATGGGCTTTGGTGTTTCTCAGCGCCTTGAGCAAGAGCGCCTTAAACTTAGCCGTGAACGTCAGCTTGCCAAAGCGATTGAAGAGATGAAGCTCGTCAACAAAGCTCGTGTGTTATTGGCACTGCCTAAGCAAAGCGTATTTGTTCGTCATAACCAAGATGCTTCGGCCTCCGTATTTCTTACCTTGCGAACTGGCGCTAACCTCAAACAAGAAGAGGTCGACTCTATTGTCGATATGGTCGCCAGTGCTGTCCCAGGGATGAAACCCAATCGAATTACCGTGACTGATCAACATGGTCGGCTGCTCAGCTCAGGCTCTCAAGATCCTGTGTCGTCAGCCCGTCGTAAAGAACAAGAACTTGAACGCAAGCAAGAAGAGGCGCTGCGTGACAAAATTGATTCGGTATTAATCCCAATTCTAGGCTTTGGTAATTACACCGCCCAAGTGGATATCCAACTGGATTTCAGTGCCATTGAACAAACGCGTAAACGCTTTGACCCGAATACGCCAGCGACACGCAGCGAATATACGCTTGAAGACTATAACAACGGCAATGTGGTGGCTGGCGTTCCAGGTGCATTAAGTAATCAGCCACCTGCGGATGCTTCTATCCCACAAGACGTTGCGCAGATGAAAGATGGCTCGGTACTTGGGCAAGGTTCTGTGCACAAAGAAGCCACGCGCAATTTTGAACTCGATACCACCATCAGTCATGAACGTAAACAATCGGGTGTGGTGAATCGTCAGACCGTTGCGGTGGCGATTAAAAACCGACCATCGGTTAACCCAGAGACTGGCGAAGTCACCTATACTCCCTTGAGCGAAAGTGAAATTAGCGCCGTGCGACAAGTATTGATTGGGACGGTTGGCTTTGATGAAAACCGTGGCGATTTGTTGAATGTCTTGAGCATGCAATTTGCCGTGCCTGAAGTTGAATCAATGGTTGATGTCCCTATTTGGGAGCATCCAAACTTCAACGATTGGGTACGCTGGTTTGCTAGTGCCTTGGTTATTGTGGTTGTGGTGCTGGTGCTGGTTCGCCCTGCGCTGAAAAAACTGCTCAACCCTGCTGCGGATGATGATGACCCAATGTACGGACCTGATGGTTTACCGATTGGTGCTGATGGTGAAACCAGTTTAATTGGCAGTGGTATTGATGGCGGTGATCTCTTTGAGTTTGGTTCCGGTATTGATTTGCCAAACTTACACAAGGATGAGGATGTACTGAAAGCGGTGCGTGCTCTAGTGGCCAATGAGCCTGAACTTGCGGCTCAAGTAGTGAAGAATTGGATGCAAAATGCCTGATAATAAAAATAAGAGTGGAACAGAAGTGACAGAATCATCGGTTGATATTTCAACAATTTCTGGTGATGAAAAAGCGGCTATTTTGTTGTTGAGCTTAAACGAAGAGGACGCCGCTGGCATCATCCGCCATCTTGAACCTAAGCAGGTACAACGAGTCGGTAGCGCGATGGCGAAAGCGAAAGAGCTTAGCCAAGAGAAAGTCGGCGCGGTGCATCGTGCTTTCCTCGAAGATATTCAGAAATACACCAATATCGGTATGGGCAGCGAAGACTTTATGCGTAACGCGCTTATCGCTGCATTAGGTGCCGATAAAGCCAATAACTTGGTCGATCAAATTTTGCTTGGCACGGGTTCAAAAGGGTTGGATTCATTGAAATGGATGGACCCACGACAAGTGGCGAGCATCATTGTTAATGAACACCCACAAATCCAAACCATTGTTTTATCGTATTTAGAACCGGATCAATCGGCTGAAATTTTGGCGCAGTTTGCTGAACGTGACCGTTTAGACTTATTGATGCGCATTGCCAACCTTGAAGAAGTACAACCTTCGGCATTGGCTGAGTTGAATGAAATCATGGAGAAACAATTTGCCGGTCAAGCGGGCGCGCAAGCGGCGAAAATTGGTGGCTTGAAAGCCGCGGCTGATATCATGAACTACCTCGATAACAATATCGAAGGCATCCTCATGGATCAGATGCGTGAGCAAGATGAAGACATGGCAACGCAGATCCAAGATCTGATGTTCGTGTTCGAAAACTTAGTAGAAGTGGACGACCAAGGCATTCAAAAATTGCTGCGTGATGTACCGCAAGATGTACTGCAAAAAGCACTTAAAGGTGCTGATGACGCATTGCGCGAGAAGATCTTCAAAAACATGTCAAAACGTGCAGCTGAGATGATGAAAGATGATCTGGAAGCCATGCCTCCGATTAAAGTATCAGATGTCGAAGCGGCGCAAAAAGAGATTCTGGCGATTGCACGTCGTATGGCCGACAGTGGCGAAATTATGCTGTCTGGCGGTGCAGACGAATTCTTATAATCTAACCCTGACTCAACAATAGGTAGCATTATGTCTGGAGAAAGAAAACGCGGCTTTTTACGTTTAGATGCAGACGCTAATATTGAACAAGCCAAAAAGTGGGGGTTGCCGGACTACGGCGCAGAGATCAATAAAAAAGCCAAAGAAACGGCAATGAACTACGACCCCGGTTGGATGCCAAGTTTTGATGAGCCAGTGGTCGAAGAGCCGCTGCAACTCAGCGAAGAAGAGATTGGCCAGATCAAACAAGGGGCTTATCAAGAAGGTTTGCACCAAGGCCAAGAAGCCGGATTCAAACAAGGTTATGAAAAAGGCAAAGAAGAAGGGCTGATTGCAGGACACCAAGAAGGTGTTGAGCAAGGCAAAACCGAGGGTGTTGCTGAAGGGCAAACCCTCATCCAGCAGCAGGTTGATATTTTCGTTGGTCTTGCCAATCAATTTGCTCAACCGCTAGAGTTGATGAATGCCCAAGTCGAAAAACAGCTGGTCGATATGGTTTTAACCTTGGTCAAAGAAGTCGTTCACGTTGAGGTACAAACCAATCCGCAAGTGATCTTAGATACCGTCAAATCGTCGGTTGAATCCCTGCCTGTATCCGGTCATGCCATCACATTAAAACTCCATCCAGAAGATGTTGAAGTGATTCATTCTGCTTATGGCGAAAAAGAGCTGGATTTCCGAAACTGGACATTAGTTAAAGAGCCGGCATTAAATCGCGGTGACGTCCAGATTGAAGCAGGTGAATCGAGTGTGAATTATCGAATGGAAGATCGTATTCGTAGCGTGTTGAAAAGTTTTTGTGGCACCAATCGTCACCAACAAGGTGATCAATAGTGTTGTCTCTTGCCGATCGCCTTAGTCAATATAAAACCGAAGGGTTAACCTGCCGCCCAATGGCATCGGGCAAACTGGTCCGTGTGGTTGGTTTAACCCTTGAGGCTACCGGTTGTAAAGCTCCTATTGGTAGCTTATGTAAAGTAGAAACCATGTCAGGAGAAATGGAAGCGGAAGTGGTTGGCTTTTCTGGCGATAACCTCTATCTGATGCCCAGCGAACAGATAACAGGCGTACTGCCCGGAGCTAAAGTTACCCCAATGACAGGGGATGCTGGCCTACCAGTCGGGATGGAGCTGCTTGGACGGGTGATTGATGGTGTCGGTAATCCACTCGATGGGCTGGGGCCTATTTATACCGAAAAGCGCGCATCGTTTAATGCTGACCCCATCAATCCATTAGCTCGCAAACCCATAACAGAACCTCTGGACGTTGGCCTAAAAGCGATCAACGGTTTACTGACGGTGGGTAAAGGGCAGCGGATTGGTTTATTTGCCGGTTCTGGTGTCGGTAAGTCGGTAACGCTTGGCATGATGACTCGTGGCACAACCGCTCAAGTGGTGGTGGTGGGGCTGATTGGTGAACGTGGCCGCGAAGTAAAAGAGTTTATAGAAGAGATTTTAGGCGTTGATGGACGTCAACGTTCAGTTGTAGTAGCCGCGCCTGCGGACTCCTCACCGCTGATGCGTTTAAAAGGCTGTCAAACCGCGTTAGCGATTGCGGAATACTTTCGTGATCAAGGGTTAGATGTATTGCTACTCATGGACTCGTTGACTCGTTTTGCCCAAGCGCAACGTGAAATTGCGTTATCTGTGGGTGAGCCGCCAGCCACAAAAGGTTATCCGCCATCGGTGTTTGCTAAACTGCCCGCCTTGGTTGAACGAGCGGGAAATGGCGGTCCTCACCAAGGATCGATTACCGCTTTCTTTACCGTGCTCACCGAAGGGGATGATCTACAAGACCCGATCGCTGATGCATCGCGAGCCATTCTTGATGGTCACATTGTTTTATCACGTGAAATGGCCGATGCCGGACATTACCCAGCGATTGATGTAGAGAAATCGGTCAGCCGTGTTATGCCACAAATCACCACCGATGAACATCTGTTGATGTCGAAAGCGGTGCGTCAAATACTCTCCATCTGCCGGAAAAATCAAGATCTCGTCTCTATCGGTGCTTACAAGCCGGGGACGGACCCTGCGATTGACAGTGCATTTACGCTAAAACCTAGACTGGATGAATATTTGCAGCAAGGGATGAAGGATTCGGT
>NZ_CAWNTB010000176.1:0-21252 GCF_963877065.1 Vibrio sp. V01_P9A10T6 | reverse complement strand
TCCTGAAGGAGGCGTCTCTCATTTCGATGCACTATGGGATAACGTCAAAATCAGTTGGATGCACAGCAAATTATTTTTTGGCATGTTACCGCGTATTCCTCAACTGCTGAAACGCAACCAAAGCAGGCACAACAAAAGTGGTGCAGAGCCAAACCAACACTGGTCAAAGCGTCAAGAACGAGGAACGGTTCTGGGTATTAAAGCGTTACTGGCGGTTTATAGCCTACTCGGGCGGCCAATTTTCAACCTGATGCTGAAACTTGTAATGAGCTATTACTACCTGACCGGAAAACAAGCTCGCCAAGCCTCTGAACAATATTTACAGTACTTACAAAGTTACGCAAACCGTCGCCAAATCACGCTGCCAAATCATCTCTCTAGCTATAACCATCTGCTCTCTTTTGGCCACACTATGCTGGATAAATTGGCGGCATGGAAAGGCGATTTTTCGGTAAAAAACTTGACCATCCATGGCCAAGAACTGTTCCAAACTTTAGCAGAACGAAAACAAGGTGTGCTTCTTTTAGGATCTCACCTTGGAAATATTGAACTGTGCCGCGCTCTGGGACGTCGGCATTCTCATATTAAGATCAATGCGTTAGTCTTCACCGAGCACGCCGAACGCTTCAATGCGGTAATGAAAGCGATCAATCCCAACTCAGAACTGAACCTCATTCAAGTGAGCCGTTTGGGCCCCGATACCGCTATTTTGCTTCAACAGAAAATAGAGCAAGGAGAATGGGTGGTGATCGTCGGAGATAGAACGTCCACCAGCAAAGAGACCCGAGCCGTATGGGCCGATTTTTTAGGCCAACCCGCACCGTTTCCACAAGGCCCTTTTATGTTGGCTTCGGTGTTGAAAGCTCCCGTCTACCTTTTGTTTGGCTTAAGAGATGAACGTTCTAAAACTCCACATTTTAACGTCTATTTCGAGCACTTTAGCGACAACATAGATTTACCGAGAAAAGAGCGACAAGCGGCGCTAGCGCAGGTAGTACAACGCTACGCTGATCGGCTGGAACATTACACACTGCAAGCTCCACTGCAGTGGTATAACTTTTTCAACTTTTGGACTCTAAGTAAACAGTAGCATGATGATTCAGACAGATAACCGCATAACTTTTGGCGTCGATTGCCTCACCATTGAAGATGTTGTCGCGATTTCGCAAGGCGCGCAGGCCAACCTCAATTCTTCAGCGGAATTCACCGCTAAAATTGATCGCGGCGTCGCTTTTCTAGAACGACTTTTAAAAGAAGAAGGCGTGATTTACGGTGTAACCACCGGCTATGGTGATTCATGCACCGTTGCCATTCCGCCGAATCTAGTAGACCAATTACCACTGCATTTGACTCGCTTTCACGGCTGTGGCTTAGGCGAGGTATTAAGCCATCAGCAATCTCGCGCAGTATTAGCAACACGCTTGTGTTCACTAGCGCAAGGTGTCTCTGGTGTGAGCCATGAACTGCTTAACCAAATCGTCACCTTGATCAACCACGATATCGCCCCTCGTATTCCACAAGAAGGTTCGGTCGGGGCAAGCGGCGATTTAACGCCACTCTCCTACCTCGCGGCCACACTGATTGGTGAGCGCGACGTGCTTTATAAAGGTGAGATGCGCCCAACTCAAGATGTGTTTAACGAACTGGGTATTCGCCCGATCAAGCTAAAACCAAAAGAGGGATTAGCGCTGATGAACGGCACATCAGTCATGACTGCTTTGGCCTGTTTAGCCTATAAACGCGCCGAGTATTTAACTCAACTCTGCACCAAAATTACGGCCATGGTGTCTGTCGGTATTCAGGGTAACGACTTCCATTTTGATGCCGCACTATTTGCCGTCAAGCCGCATCCTGGTCAGCAACAAATCGCAGCATGGCTACGCGATGACTTACAAGCAGAACGCCCACCTCGCAACAGTGATCGCCTGCAAGATCGCTATTCATTGCGCTGCGCACCCCATGTGATTGGCACCGTACAAGATGCACTGCCGTGGCTACGTCAACTGATTGAAAATGAGCTCAACAGTGCCAACGACAACCCCATCATCGATGGCGATAATGAACGCGTACTGCACGGCGGTCATTTTTACGGCGGCCACATTGCCATGGCAATGGATACCTTAAAAACACAGGTTGCTAACCTAGCCGATTTGCTCGATCGCCAAATGGCGCAATTGATGGATTACAAATTCAACAACGGTTTACCGTTTAACTTAACTGGCGCAGAAGGCGAAAGAAAACCGATCAACCACGGCTTTAAAGCCGTGCAGATCGGCATTTCAGCGTGGACGGCCGAAGCCTTGAAACATACCATGCCTGCCAGCGTTTTTTCACGTTCGACTGAGTGTCACAATCAAGACAAAGTCAGCATGGGAACCATTGCCGCGCGTGATTGTCTACGTGTGCTTGAACTGACAGAACAAGTGGCGGCCGCCTCGCTGTTAGCAGCGACCCAAGCAATAGAATTGCGCAAACGTCATCATGAGCTGGATGAGCAACACATGAGTCACAATATCAAGCAGATGCGCTTAGCCGTGTTACAAGAGTTTGATTTTGTGGTAGAAGATCGTCCGCTAGAACATGATTTGCGCCACTTTATTAGCCGCATTCAACAACGCCACTGGACACTTTACTAGGAAGCGCGATGAGCGATGTACTTCATCCATTGGAAAGTGAGGTGACTTTAGTCACCTCGTTTCAAGATGCCGACCCAATGGGCGTTATCTACCACGGCAATTATTTTCGTTTTTTTGAAGAAGCACGCCGCGTGCTGATGGAAAAAATTGATTACAGCTATCACGCGATGACCCAGTCGGGCTACCTATGGCCGGTGATTGATACCCACGTGAAGTACGTGAAAGCGATCCCGTTCAACCATACGATTCGTGTCAAAGCGACCTTGACGGAATGGGAAAATCGCTTGCGTGTTGACTACATGATTTTTGATAGCCAGACCGGGCAACGAATGTGTAAAGCACACACCACTCAAGTAGCGGTTCGCATCGACACGCAAGAGATGTGTTTCGCTTCCCCAACGCTATTTACCGACAAAGTGCAGCACTGGCATACCTACGGGAAATTATGATGCGCCGTTTTCTATGGCTAACTTTAGCTCTATTCTCGCCCCTACTCTGGGCACAAGTGACCGACCTCGCTTCACTGCAAGCGCAGTTGGCGAAACACCAGATCGTACGCGGAGAGTTTACTCAACTCCGCCATATTGAGATGTTCGAACAGCCACTGTCGTCAGCCGGGAAATTCTTGCTTGATAAACAAAATGGCTTACTTTGGCAACAATACTCACCATTTCCAGTTAATTTGGTGCTAACTCAAGACAAGCTTCGCCAAACTTTTGCTAACCAACCACCACAGGTGATTACCGAAAAAGAGAACCCAATGGCGTTTTATTTCAGCCATCTCTTTTTGTCGGTATTTCATGGTGACACGCAGCAATTGAATGAACAATTTACGATGACGCTGCACAGCGAAGATGGCCAGTGGCAGTTAAATTTAACGCCGAGAAATGCGCCACTGAGCTCGGTGTTTACCTCGATAACATTAACGGGGAGAGATGACATTGATGGTTTGATCCTGCAAGAAGTGCGAGGCGACAAAACCGAGATTCAGTTTACTAACCAAAACCACCAGCCAGAGCGTTTAACCCATGCTGAGCAAGCACAGTTTAACTTCTAAATCGAACCGGCTGGCATTGTTCTGGTTGGCTTTTGTGACCCTTTGTCTTGGCTTACTACTCAAGCAGTGGTTCTTTTCAGCGGCTTCACCGATCGAGACGGATATCCTTAAGCTACTGCCGGTCAACCAGCAAAGTGTGCTCGCCGAGCAAGCGTTTGAAAAAGTCACTGCCAGTATGAGCGATAAAGTGGTCTTTATTGTCACTGCGCCCAATGAGGCTGACCGGCTCAAATCCGTTACAGCGCTAGAAAGCGAGCTCAAGCAGAGTGGCTATTTCAAGGATGTGGTTGGGAAAATCGATGCCACTCAACAGAGCGCTTGGGCCAGTTACTACTTTCAACATCGAGCACAACTGCTCACCAGCGAGCAACGCAATCAGCTCAGCCAACATCCCGAACAACAAGTGCAAACGGTAGTGCAAGCCCTATATAACCCTTTTTCTGGGGTAACAGGGCAAGAGCTCAGTCACGACCCTTTCCTGCTATTTCGCGACTACTTAGCACAACTTAGCCAGCTATCGTCTCATTTTCGTTTGCAAGATGGATACTTAACCCGCGAGTATCAAGGCCAAAAATACGTGCTGATCACCGCGCAGCTCAACGACTCACCATACAGTTTCAAAGCGCAACAAGTGGTGCCCGATATTGCTCAATGGCAACAACGCATCAAGCAACAATTTAGTGCGGACATTTATCACACTGGTGTTTTATTTTACGCCGATTTTGGCACTCAAAGTGCCAAGTCAGAAATCAGCACTATTGGCCTTTTCTCATTACTCGGCATTGTGCTGTTGGTGATGCTGGTTTTTCGCAGTGCCATGCCTTTACTGTTGGCACTGCTCTCGGTATCCGTTGGGTTAGTGGTTGCCATGGTGATCACCACCGCGTTTTTTGGTCAGATCCATCTGTTTAGCTTAGTGTTTGGGGCCAGCCTGATTGGCGTTTCAATCGACTACGCCTTTCACTACCTGACCGATCGCCTTGCCGCAAATGAACAATGGGACAGCGTGCAAGGACTAAAGCATATTCTGACGGCCATTACCTTAGGGTTAATCACCAGTTTAATTGGCTATCTCGGTCTACTGGTCGCCCCTTTCCCCGGCTTACAACAGCTAGCGCTATTTTCCGCCTTAGGTCTCGTTGCCGCTTACGCGACGGTCGTGGCTTGGTATCCGATTTTGGCCAAAAAACCAAGTTCATCGAGAACGCTTCCCGGCATCACTTATTGGTCTTTATGGTTTGCGCTTTGGCAAAAGCCATGGGTTAAATGGGGCCTACCCACGGCGTTATTGATCATCAGCAGTCTTGCCCTGACGCAAGTGCACTACAACGATGACATTCGACAATTACAAGCCATGCCTAGCGACTTGAAACAGCAAGAGCTGCAAATCAGCGCCTTGACTGGTATTCAATCATCACAGCAGATGTTGGTCGTCAGTGCCAACGATGATGAAGCATTAATGCAGCAGTTAGAAAAATTAGATACGCAATTTTCACAATGGCAACAACAAGGCGTACTTTCTGGCTACCAAAGTTTAAGCCAAAACATCAGCTCGCTTAAGCGTCAGCAAGAAAACTACGCACTGGTTGAAGCACTGTACGCAAACCAAGGCGCAGTACTGGCTCACACGCTGAAACTATCTTCGGCTCCTAAACTGGAAGCGTCATTTTTGCCCATGACACTGGCGCATTATTTAGCACATGATGTTTCCCAGCCGCTGCGCTTTCTTTATTTAGGTGAAGTTGAGCAAAAAGTGGCGGCGGTAGTGCTGTTGAAAGAGGTTCACCAAGCAGCAGTAATTAAGCAGTTTGCGGCGCAAAATAGCGACTACGCCTATTTGAATAAAACCGAAGAGATCTCGACCCTGTTTGGGCAGTATCGCCTTAAAGTGATGGAGTTAATTGCGCTGGCTCTTACCTTGATCAGCGCTCTCACTATTTGGCGCTACGGCGTGAAACACAGTATTCGCATTATGTTACCTTCGCTGATTGCTTGCATCGCTGGGTTAGCCGTCACCGTCGCAACAGGCTCTACGCTCAATTTATTCAATCTATTAGCGCTGGTATTAGTGATAGGTATCGGTATTGATTACACGCTCTTTTTTGCCGAACAAGCCCGCAGTCACAGTACCTTGCTTGCCATAACCCTTTCGGCACTAACGACTTTGCTCTCGTTTGGTCTGCTTGCTCTTAGCCAAACTCACGCCATCCACAGTTTTGGTTTGACGGTACTGAGCGGCATTTTCGTGGCTTGGTTGCTTTCACCAATGGCGATCAAATCACAACCTGCCGCCATGAAAGCGCATGAGGAAAAACTATGATGATGAGAATACGCCGTGCGCTGCCCTTGCTGTTACTGATATTGTCTGGCTGCTCTTTAGTGCCAAACCAAGCCTCCACGCAGGTAGAAATTAGCTCCAACACATTCGTTACTCTACCCAAACCTGCGCAACTTGGGTACCAAGTCACGGCGAGTCAGTTGATCAGCGCCCATTGGCAAGATGATAACGGCCAGCATAACCAACAGCTTCCGGTCCAGTTGCAGGTCACCGATGACAAGATTGTGCTGGCAGGGTTTTCATCTTGGGGAACGAGGGTTTTATCGCTCAATTATCAGCAAGATACTATTGAGACCAGTGTACTCAATGGCTTGGAAAACACCTTGCCGAAGCCCGAACAGATACTCTTTAACCTGATGATCACGCTCTGGCCGCGAAATGCTTGGGAAGCCCCGTTAAATAAGGTAAAGTGGCAAATCATTGATGATGAGAATAGACGAACACTCATCAATGAACTGGGTGAAACAGTGATTGTTATTGATTATCAACATCCCTTCGCGATGAAGGGCGATATTCGCTTCCACAATCAATTATTGAATTACACCATTACGATTACAACGCTCAATGCTCAGTACCCTTTGCCGCCCACACAACCGTAGACAGCTATCATGAACTCATCCACGACTTCTCCTATTGATTCTCGCTCACCTATTTATGTCCAAGACTGCGGTTTTCACTGCGCGATGGGGAGTGACTCGTCGCACATTCACCAAAGTTTAGCGCAGGGCTATTGTGACAACATGGTGGCTGACGACACGTCGCTCAATAGTGGCACCGCAACCATCGTAGGCCGAGTGAGTGAACCGCTACCAGAAATCCCAGCGCATTTAAGTGCGTTCAATACGCGCAACAACCAACTGGCTTTATCGGCACTGCAACAAATCGAACCAAGCGTCCGCCACGCGATTGCCACCTATGGTGCAGATCGCATTGCAGTGGTGGTTGGCACGAGCACGTCCGGCATTGCTGATGGCGAAATCGCACTCGCCCACAAGTTAGAGCAGGGCGAATTCCCAAGCGACTACCACTACTACAAACAGGAATTAGGCAATTGCAGTGATTTTATCGCTCGCTATTTTGCAATAAGCGGCCCCTGCTACGCCATTTCGACCGCCTGTTCGTCCAGTGGCCGCGTCTTTATCACCGCCAAAAGAATGCTTAATGCTGGGTTGGTTGATGCGGTGATTGTCGGTGGTGCTGACACTTTGTGCCGCTTAACACTCAATGGTTTTAACGGGTTAGAGGCGTTGTCTCAACGTTTGTGTAAACCGTTTGATGCACAGCGAGATGGCATCAACATTGGTGAATCTGCCGCTTTTATGCTGCTGGGTAAAACGCCGTCTCAGCAACACGCTCACGCCATTGCGCTATTGGGCGCTGGCGACAGTTCCGATGCACACCATATTTCTGCGCCCCACCCAGATGGAAACGGTGCAGAACAGGCAATGCGTAACGCGCTGCAAGATGCCAAATTAACCGCCAGTGATATCGGCTATATCAACGCTCACGGCACCGCAACACCGCTCAATGACAGCATGGAAAGTAAAGCGATTTTTCGCGTTTTTGGCCAGCACGTTGCAGTGAGTTCAACCAAACCACTCACTGGACACACGCTCGGCGCGGCCAGTGCAACCGAAGCCGCCATTGCTTGGCACATACTGCAATACCAATTGCCTTTGCCCATTCAGCGCTGTGCTAACAAAGCGCCAGACATCGATATTACGCTAGTGGAAACCACTCAATATTTAGAAAACAAGGCCATTTTAAGCAACTCCTTTGCTTTTGGTGGCAACAATATTAGCCTCATTTTTGGTTACGTTAATGACAAAGCTTCCTGCAATTGATCAACTGCTGCCTCATCAAGCGCCGATGATTTTGATTGACCGCGCGCTTGAGGTACAGAGCGAATCTATCCACTGCCAAGTGGATATTGAATCGCACCACCTGTTTTTTAACCCAGCGACGCAAAGCATACCGGCCTATGTCGGTATCGAGTTTATGGCACAAGCCATTGCCGCGTGGTCTGGGTATCACTCACTTGTCCAAGGCATTCAACCGCCAATTGGCTTTCTGCTCGGCAGTCGCCGTTATCGCGCGCTGTGCAATGCATTCTTGAAAGGGCAAACGCTCGATATCTACGCTGAACAGCTAATGCAAGACAATGGCATGGCCGTGTTTAAGGCAAGAATCGAGCACCAACACCAGCTTTTGGCCGAATGCCAATTAAATGTGTATGTGCCATCAGAACAAAAATTAGAAGAAATGAAAATGAGGAGTCAAGCATGACCCGACACGTATTAGTGACTGGTGCGAGTAAAGGCATAGGCAAAGCGATTGCAATTGCGCTCGCCAAAGATGGTTTTACCATCGCTGTCCATTACATGGGCGACCAGCAAGGTGCCCTGCAAACACTAGCGACCATCGAGCAAAACGGTGGTTCAGGCCGACTGATTCAATTTGACATCAGCAACCGAGCTCAGTGTCGCGAAGTATTGGAAGCCGATATTGCTCTACATGGCGCTTATTACGGCGTGGTCAATAACGCGGGCATTACTCGTGACACGGCGTTTCCCGCCATGACAGAACAAGAATGGGATGGTGTAATTCACACCAATTTAGACAGCTTTTATAACGTCCTCCACCCTTGTGTGATGCCAATGGTGCAAAAACGCCAAGGTGGGCGCATTGTGACTTTAGCATCGGTGTCGGGCATCACAGGCAACCGGGGCCAAACCAATTACAGCGCCGCTAAAGCTGGCGTGATTGGCGCGACCAAATCGCTCGCGCTTGAACTGGCTAAGCGCAAAATCACCGTCAACTGTGTTGCTCCGGGTTTAATCGATACAGGCATGGTGGATGAGCACGTCAAAGAGCACGCACTGCCACAAGTTCCTTTACGCCGCATGGGTGAACCCGAAGAAGTTGCAGGCCTTGTGAGCTATTTAATGTCTGATATTGCCGCTTATGTTACTCGCCAAGTTATCTCGGTTAATGGAGGCTTAGTATGACCCGTCGCGTTGTCGTTACAGGCATGTCCGGCGTGACTGCTTTTGGTAATGACTGGGCCAGTATTGAGCCAAAACTCAGAGCTTGTGAAAATGCCACTCAATATATGCCCTCCTATGAGCAGTATGAGGGTTTAAACACTAAACTCGCCGCGCCAATAATGGGCTTTACACTGCCTAGCCACTACAAACGTAAGCAAGTCCGAGGTATGGGCCGTGTGTCACAACTGGCGACCGTTGCCACCGAAAATGCGCTGCTGCAAGCGGGCTTAATTGGTCATGAAGTGCTGACGAACGGCCAAACCGGTATTGCTTATGGTTCATCAACAGGCAGTACCGATGCCATCGGTGCGTTTGGTGTCATGCTCAACGAAAAAACCACTCGAGCCATTACCGCCACCACTTATGTGCAAATGATGCCTCACACTGCCGCGGTGAACGTAGGCCTATTTTTCGGGCTCAAAGGCCGCGTCATTCCAACCAGTAGCGCCTGCACATCGGGTAGCCAAGCCATCGGTTACGCGTACGAAGCGATCAAGCACGGCTACCAAACCGTGATGGTGGCGGGCGGTGGTGAAGAGCTCTGCCCTACCGAATCGGCCGTATTTGATACCTTATTTGCCACTAGCCTCAAAAACGACCAACCAAAAACCACCCCCCGCCCGTATGATACTCAGCGTGATGGTTTAGTAATTGGTGAAGGCGCAGGAACTTTAGTGCTTGAAGAGTATCAACACGCCATCGCACGTGGTGCCGCCATTCACGCAGAAATCATCGGTTTTGCCAGCAACTGCGATGCCGCCCATGTCACTCAACCACAAATGGACACCATGCAAATCTGCATGGAGATGGCGCTGCGTGATGCCAAGTTAAGTGCAGATAAAATTGACTATGTTTCGGCTCACGGCACGGCGACCGACCGGGGTGACATAGCCGAAAGTCACGCCACCGCAAACGCGTTGGGTAAAGTGCCGATCAGCTCGTTGAAAAGTTATTTTGGTCACACATTGGGCGCATGTGGCGCGGTTGAAGCTTGGTTGGGTTTAGAAATGATGCACAGCGGTTGGTTTAATCCAACCCTTAACCTAGATAACATCGACCCGCAATGTGGTGATCTTGATTACATTACAGGCACAGGACGTGAGCTGGATGTGCAATATCTAATGAGCAATAACTTTGCTTTTGGTGGCATCAACACCTCGATTATTTTTAAGAAATTCAGCGAATAATCCCATAAAAAAGCCGTTGCCCACCCAACGGTTTTTTTTATGAGTTTATTTATCCGGCATTTGCCTCTTAAATATTGGTTGCCTGCCAAATACTCACCAGCAATCAGCCAATACTTTTCGCAAGTACTTCGAGGATTTGCGGTCTGAAAATAAAAAACACCGCGCCAAGCAAACAGAGCCCTGCCCACACAAAATCAAGCCTGAAAGGCTCTTTCATGTAGATCAATGCAAAAGGCACAAATACCGATAAGGTGATCACTTCTTGCAATATTTTCAATTGGCCAAGGTTTAATACCGTATAGCCAATCCGGTTAGCGGGTACTTGGAAGAGATATTCAAACAGGGCAATTCCCCAACTGACCAACGCTGCAATAATCCACGGTTTGTGGCTGAGATCTTTTAAGTGAGCGTACCAAGCAAAGGTCATAAATACGTTGCTGATCAACAAAAGCCCAATAGTCATCACGACGGGAGGAAGGGTGAACATTAAGACAAACTCCAAAATAATCAAACACGAACTGAACTCACAAACGAGCAGAGTCTGCGCTCAACGTTTCCCTTCGTCAATATTATTGATGAGCGCTAAGCTGCCTAAAATACGAACCAATTCAGCCAACATAACAACTGACTGAAATGGCTTGTGTTTCAAAGTTTTTAGGTAGAAAGCTTACGGGTAGATTATACCAGTGAATTCTCGATACATTTCTTGTGGCAGTTTACTTCTATAACACTTCAGAAAAAGCCAATAAAGGTACTCGAATTGATACCGCATTTAACGCTATGTTATGAATCATTCTATCTGTAGCCGTACAACAATCTCCAATAATGGAGACTTTATATTTTTCCGCTTTCTTTGATATTGCCGTATGAGTAACGCAATTCTGAGTCATCATTCCACAGATCAGCAACTCATCAACATCGAGCTTTCCTAGTGATTTTTCTAGATTAGTTTGATGAAAACCATCAGCGTGCTGTTTACAGATAATTTCAGCATCAGGGCATATTGACATTATTTCAGAGTGAATTCTCATACCGTCACTTCCTTCTTCAAAGAAAGGTGCCATTCCTTGAGGTGCAGAAGATATATGTTGAATAAGGAATACAGGAACATGCTGTGCGTTGGCTTTAGTAATGAGCTGTTTAATGTTGCTCAGGGTTTTATCTGTATTCCACAAAGGAAATTTTCCGTCAGGGAAATAGTCGTTTTGTATATCAATTACAAGCAATGCTTTTTTACCCATTTTCAAATCCTGTTTTTTTAAGTTTTGGCTCAGAAAAATTATGAGTAACTTGCTGCATTACTTTTAGAGGCTAAAATGACATTAAAGAGGTTAAAAACGACAAATTCAGAGATAGACATGTTAAAAATTACGATTGGAATTTGCGAGTATCCTTCAGTATTGAAGTCAGCTGTTTACGGTCTTGAAGAGATGTTTTTGCTTGCAAGCAGAGTTTGTTGGGAACAAAGGATTGAGGTCTTATTTGAACCAGTCATTATTTCGCATGATGAGCTTATAGAGGATAGCTTTACAGTTGTTTTGCTACCGCCTGCTTCAATAGATGATTACTACTTGGTCCCTGAAGCCAAACTTATTGAATGGCTTAGAAAGCAGTATTCCAAAGGTGCAGTTCTATCATCTGCTTGTGCGGGGGGATTTATTTTGGCCGCAACTAACTTAATTGGTAAAAGAGAAGTGACAACTCATTGGGCGTTAGCAGAAACATTTTCCAAAATGTTTCCTAGTATTACGCTTAATAGCAATAAGATATTGGTCGATCACGGTGACATAATTACGGCGGGCGGGATGATGTCGTGGCTAGATCTAGGGTTTGAGTTGATCGCCAAATATGCATCTCCAAAAGTTGTGCGTCAACTTGGTAAAACACTGGTTATCGACACAGCGCAGAGAGCGCAGAGTTACTACCAACAATTCAATCCTTCGTTCTATCATGGTGATATGGCGATTGTTTCGGTCCAACAAATAATGCATCAGAGTTATGCTGAATCGTTGTCTATAAAGCAGTTAGCAAAGCAAGCAAACGTTACCGAACGTACGATGCAACGAAGATTTTTAAAGGCTACAGGTCATAACCCTAATCAGTATTTGCAGCGTCTTAGAATACAGAGTGCGTGTGACTACTTGGAAAGCACACAACATTCATTTGAGTGGATAGGAAATCAGGTTGGTTACGAGGATATCAGCGCGTGTCGAAAGGCCTTCATTAATATTGTGGGATTAACGCCGCGAGAGTTTAGAAAACGATTTTCTTGATTTTGTCTGAATCAAAAATTCCCCAAAATAATTTATCATCCCCAATCATCACATTCTCCACGGTATCAACTTGCGCAATACCAGCTCCCTCTCCTTTAAGGGGAGGGTTGGGGTGTTTTTTTCAATAACTTCAATGAGTTTTATGGACACGGCAACCCCGCTCCTAACCTCTCCCGAAAAGCTAGAGGAACTCGATGATCTTAATCAGCAATTAGCGTAAATCAGCGCGAAAGTGTCAACCGCCCGTGTAACAACCGCTTCAATTTCATTTTTGCTTGGTGCTGCAATAACGCCAAGTTCATACGGCTCTAACAACTCAGCTTCAAGCAACACTTTCAGCTGTCTTGCCGCTATCCACTCATCACATTCACGCAATTTCCCTTGTTCAATGTAAGAGCGCAGAAAGTGGCTCACTTCTAACCACCCTTTGCGTGGGCCATTGTGATAAAAATAACGACCAACATCCGAATGTTCTGCTTCTGAAAGGGCCATTTTGCGAATTGCGGTGAGATCAGCCGACAAAATTGACTTGAGATAGTGGTAACCAAATGTGGCTAATGTCTCTTTGAGTGGTTTATTCGTCGATAGTGTTTGGAACGCGGTCGCTCGCAGCTCGGCAGCGGTAGATTCCATCACGGCAAGGAAAATTTCCTCTTTAGAGCTGAAATAGTTATACAGCGTCGCTTTTGAACCACCGACGGTCTTCGCTATACCAGACATAGAGGTTCGGGTAAATCCTTGCTTTATAAATTCTTCTCTTGCCACATCGATAATAGCCTGTCGACGTTCTTCACTTTTAACTCGCATAACTACCACTACTTTCTAATTTGTAGCTTTTGATTTTCCCTTGACAGCGAAACCTTGTCAAGTATATAACTGTACCGTACAGTTCAGTTATAAGGAAAATACATTGAAAATTCATCGCCGTGCCCACTTCACCATCGGAGGGCGGCCTATTCATCTGCGAGTGTTCTCGATACTTAATATCGTTTTACTCTCAGCCTGTTCTGCTCCCTCTTATCTTGCTGATCCTTCTCAAGATTTAGCAACACACTTTCAATATGCACAGGCGCTAAATGAGCTAAAGGCGATTGATTGGCCAAACGATCACTGGTGGCAACGCTATGACGACGCACAACTCAATGCATTAGTAAATGAAGCCTTGCGCAGTTCACCTGATATGCAAGTAGCGCAAGCACGCTTGAAATATGCGCAAGGTATGGCGCAGCAAGCGGGCGCGTTGAATAAACCCAATGTGGGTATGGCCGCTTCTGCGTCTGAAACCAAAGTCAGCTACGCCTACCAAGCGTATATGCCCCCAGAAAATTGGAATGATTATGGTTCTGTTGGCTTAGATTTTTCTTACGATTTTGATTTTTGGGGCAAAAATAAGGCGCTCATTGAATCCGCTCAGTTCGATTATGCGGCCGCTCAGGCGCAACAAAGAGCCGCAGCGCTGATTCTCTCCACTTCCGTGGTCAATCACTACATTGAGCTTGCGCGTTTATACGCCAATCAAGACACCGCAGCCGCGGCGCTAGACATCAAACATCACACGTTAGATCTACTGACAAAACGTTATGACAATGGTCTTGAAACACAAGTGGCCGTCAGCCAAGCACGTTCAACCGCCGCTTTAGTCGAAGCCGATCTCCTGAGTATTCAAGAAGCAATTGCGCTACAAAAAAACGCGATTGCGGCATTACTTGGCAACGGGCCGGACCGTGGATTGTCACTATCAAGACCTGCTTTGGTGTTCTCAACCGCGATCGGTATTCCCGATGACTTAGCGCTGGGATTACTCGGCCACCGCGCCGATATTTCCATCGCACGTTGGCATGCTCAGGCGGCGGCGAATCGCATCGACTATGCCAAAGCACAGTTTTATCCCGACATCAAATTGTCTGCGTTTATCGGCTACCAATCATTTGGGTTAAACAGCTTATTCAACAGTGGCAATGATGCTGGCAATGTTGGTGCCGCGATTTATCTTCCTCTGTTTTCGGGTGGACGCCTTGAAGGCCAATTGACCGTTGCTGAATCACACTATGAAGAAGCCGTCGCCTTGTACAACGCCACACTGATCCAAGCACTGCAAGAAGTCGCCAACGCCATCACCAGCAACCAAAAACTCAGTGCACGTATCGCTAAAATGCAAGAAGCGGTTGATGCCGCCAGCGTGGCTTACCAAACCTCTCGCCATCGCTACAGTGGCGGTTTATCAACTTACCTTGATGTCCTGACAGCCGAAAATGCATTGATCAACAGCCAACAAGCCTTGGTCAATCTGGAATCACGCTCTTTTAGTTTAGATGTCGCACTCATCCATGCTTTGGGTGGTGGCTACCACTCTACCCCACTTTAATTTCCATAGGTCTATTCATGAACACGACACACGCACCATCTGATCACGCGCATCAAGCGCGCCGTAATCGAATTACAGGTTTTGTCGCCTTAGCTATTGTTGTCCTTATCGCAGCCCTTGGTTGCATTGCTTATTGGTATTTTATTGCCTCACGCTATGTCAGTACCGACAATGCTTATGCCTCAGTAGAAATTGCGGAAGTGACACCCGCCGTCAGTGGCATTGTGACCCGAGTTGACGTAGTGGACACCCAATGGGTTAATGCAGGGGATGTGCTAGTAACGCTTGACGACACCGACGCAAGTTTAGCGCTGATACAAGCAGAGGCAGATCTAGCTTTGGCAAAACGCCGAGTCGAAAGCTACATTGCCAACGATGAAGGTTTGAATGCCCTAGTGCGAGCACGCATGGCCGATGAAAACCGGACTAAAGCCCAATTAGCCGTAGCACAAGCTGATTTTGAACGGGCGAAATTGGACTTATCTCGCCGTCAAGACTTAGTAAAATCAGGCTCAGTGTCTGGTGAAGAGCTTTCGAACGCCCAAACGTCTTTTGCTCAAGCCCAAGCCAATTTAAATGCAGCGAAGGCCGCGGCGAATCAATCGGTAGCGACTCGGCTTTCGACCATTGGTAACCAAAAAGCCAACGCGGCGTTGATCCAAGGCACATCGGTGGAAACCAACCCCGAAGTTCTACTGGCCAACGCGCGTTATCAACAAGCGCAAGTCGATTTAGCACGTACCGTGATCTATGCACCCATTGCTGGTGTGGTGGCAAAACGTCAAGTGCAAGTGGGTAGAAAAGTACCCGTTGGCGCTCCACTGCTCACCATTGTTCCTATCGACCAAATCCATGTTGATGCCAATTTCAAAGAGGGTGAATTGCGTGATTTGCAGATTGGTCAAACCGTCACGGTAACATCAGATCTACATGGAGATGATGTGCGCTATCACGGCTTAGTGACGGGTATTTCTGGCGGTACGGGCTCTGCATTTTCGATGATCCCAGCTCAAAATGCCACTGGCAACTGGATAAAAGTCGTGCAACGCCTCCCCGTTCGTATCGAGTTGGATCCTCGCGATCTGCATGACCATCCACTGCAAGTTGGCCTCTCAATGACGGTGACTATCGATACCTTGTCACAAGAAGACGTGAGTTACCTCACTCGTGCTCGCTACGATATTCGCGGCGATCAAGGTTAAGGTGTCAAGATGACTCAAGCATCCGAAGGCATCAAGCCACTGACTGGCAGTGCCCTCTTTTTTGGAACCTTGTGCCTTGCGATGGCTAACTTCTTAGCCATCTTGGACACCACGATTGCAAACGTTTCGGTTTCAAGTATTGCGGGTAGCCTTGGCACTTCCACCAGCCAAGGAACGTATGTCATTACCTCTTATGCGGTAGCAGAAGCGATTTCGGTGCCTTTAACGGGTTGGTTAGCCTCTCGTTTTGGCGCAATCAGAGTGTTTGTTACCTGCTTTATATTGTTCGGCGTTTTTTCATTGCTGTGCGGATTTGCCACCAACATGTCGACCTTAGTAATGTTTCGGGTCTTTCTCGGTTTAGCTGGCGGTCCGTTGATGCCTCTGTCGCAAACACTGATGATACGTATCTTCCCGAAAAACAAAGGCCATGTGGCCATTGGTATTTGGAGTATGACCACCCTAGTGGCTCCGATCATGGGTCCAATATTAGGAGGTGTGCTGTGTGACCAACTTAGTTGGCCTTACATCTTTTTTTGCAAAGTGCCGTTTGCCATTATTGCTGGGATCGTTTGCTGGCGCATTTTGCGTAAATTTGAAACTAAAACCAGTAAAACACCCGTTGATGTTATTGGCATAATCCTGTTGGTTATTTGGGTTGGTGCGCTGCAAATCATGCTCGATGAAGGTAAGGACCATGATTGGTTTGAATCAACACGCATCGTGACTTTAGCGGTTGTGGCCGCGATTGGTTTTGTCTCTTTCCTCATTTGGGAGTTGACCGAACGTAACCCAATTGTCGCGCTGAAGGTGTTCCGCCATCGAGGCTACAGCGCCAGTATGATCACACTTTCATTGGCCTTTGGCGCGTTCTTTTCCATCTCTGTTATCACACCTTTGTGGTTACAAATTTACATGGGCTACACCGCTACAATGTCGGGCTATGCGACAGCCGTGATGGGGATATTGGCGGTCTTCCTTGCGCCATTGATCGCCAATTTATCGAGCAAATATGATCCTCGTCCGTTTGTCTTTTGTGGCGTGTTGTGGTTGGGTTTATGGACCTTCATGCGAAGTTACGCCAACTTAGATATGACGTTTAGCCAAGTCAGTTGGCCCATTTTCTTCCAAGGGATTGGTATGCCGTTGTTCTTTGTACCGCTCACCGCCATTGCCTTAGGGAGTGTCAAAGAGAGTGAGATGGAATCGGCGGCAGGCTTAATGAACTTCATTCGGACATTGTCCGGTGCATTTGCCACTTCGATGATCAATACCGCGTGGGAGCGAGATACCCGCTATGTTCACTCTGAATTGTCGGGGCTCACCGACCAACATGGTGTGGCAACTCAAGCCATGCAATCTAGTGGAATGAACTTAGATCAAGTGCGTAATGCGATTGATTGGATCGTACAAAAGCAAAGTGTCATGGTGGCGACTAACCAACTCTTTATGACGATTGCGACCATTTTTATACTCGCGGCTTGCTTTATTTGGTTCGCTCCTAAACCCAAACACGCGGTTGACACCTCTTCGGTACACTAATTGGTACCTCAGCCCGATAAGTACACTGCTTTTTATCGGGCTTTTTCTCGTCATAAGAAATTTTCTCTTTCTCTATAGATAAAGCAAGAATACCCACCCGTTTTAAGCGGCAATCTAAAATATTTTCACCTTTGTTAAATCACTACAGACAAAAAAATACAAGATTAAAACAGACGGACACAAAAATCTTACTCCACCGTTTTAACTCACCATTTCAAAGGTATACGCAAAATTAATTAATAGCCTCAGATTTCATAAATGACACTAATTCTTACTTGTGTAAAAATCAGTTTACACTGGTTGTATTGAAATTGTTTGCATATGTAAAAAAGCTAACCTAGAGTTTTTGAACCTGATGTATTGAGCCGTGAACGCTCAAAATGGTGTTCAAATTTACTTTTAACTTATTTTAAGGAATGACAATGAGTACTACAGTTTGGAATGATGGACGTAGCATTTCACTAACAAAAGGTGATACTGCAACTTGTGAAGCACTTAAAGCTGGCCAGCTATATGCCATCTTTTTGTATAACGCATCTGGAGAGGATCATGATATTCCGGTAAATGTTAACATTGGTAACGGCTACCCACCCAAAACAGTGACAGTGCCTGGTACAACGGGAAATAAAGGTTTAGCCGCCTTAGCCTTGGTGTCAGGTAGTAATACTCAAACCGTTTCGATCTCGATCTCTGATCAGCAGTCTGGAGGGAAGGTTGATGCGTGGATTGGCAGTGTAGGGATGCCAACCAATACTTCAGGTATCAATAATATGCCATTACCCTTCAATGGCGATACCAACTCGTATGGTAAGCGCGATCGCTACTACGCAGTGCCTGAAAGCCGTTGGTATCAACTGACCATTAGCAGTCCGCAAAATCAGTTTATTTCCGTTCAGTTTATTGAAAACAAAGCGAAAGTCTTTATCAACAACCCTGTTGGTGACCCAGGTAACGTAATAATACCGACAGGTACAGTAACCGAGGGCGCTGACTACGAGATCATCAAACCAAAAGACTTGCCTCAAACCATTACCTATGATGACCAAGGTAGTGGCCGCCAAAAAGTATGGATGAATGCAGATAGTCAGCAAAACTCGTCAAATTCGACCATCGTGGCTCAGTACCTATAAATAATCATGACCATATAGAAGATTAAGTACATGGCGAAAACAGGCCTGCCAGTTCTGCTTGTCACGTCATTGCCCAGAAGGCGTTTCTTACGTTCATCCGTGGGGATCGCCTGTCTGGGCGTATTTCATTTAGTGCCACCCTCTTCAGCCCTCGCCACTTTTGATCCAACCTCTAGTGATCCAGCGTCTGGTTCTCGCATTGATTGGGATGATGGTCGATTAATTGAATTGGAAGAAGGGCAAACTGCCAGTTGTACTTCACTGGTGTCCGACCAAATGTATTGTGTGGTTGTCTACAACCTATCTCAACATGACAGAAACGTTGAACTGACGGCAACTTGGAGTAATCAAAAACCACCAGCCACGCTTATCGTCCCCGGAACGACAGCAGGTGAAGGTAATGCCTCTTTGATTCTCATCTCCGGCAGCGATACCTCAACCATCTCTCTCTCCATCACTCAAGGCAATGGTGGCAAACTCGAATGTTGGTTAATCAGCACGAGTATGCCTACCAATTTCCAAGGGCTAGAAAGTAAAGAACTGCTGGCAGATGGTGGCGCTTACCACCTTCCCAAACAGCTTATTTACCATTCGGTGATGAACAGCGGCTGGTCTAACCTGACCATTATCAATAAGCAAACTCAATCCTTTGTTATTCAGGTTTCATCTCAACAGTTGATCATCTTTGTCGTCAATCCGGTTGAACACCCAAATCTCAACCTATTGGCGTTAGGTTCAGTTCAAGAAGGGAAGCAGTATTTGCTTCAAATGCCCGCACCGGGTGAGCAACCTCAGTACTCACACGCTCTTATACAGGGGAAAGGTGAACAACTGATTTGGTTTGGCGCATCCAGTCATCAAGACTTGGAAAACACCATTATTTCATTACAGTCACTGTATTTACCAAACAGCGATGACTCAATAATAATCCCAGAGACAATAAAAGGCGGGCTAATTTGTCAACCTTTAGGCGATGCACAATAGAGCCACATTGTGATAAAGAGGCATTCAATGCCTACAGCCCAGCCCACACCTTGGCTCTAGAAACTATGCAGCAAAACCATTTTGAAAGATTAGCGATGACGAAAATGGCCCATTCGATAGAAAAGAAGCGAACAGAGCAGCAAGCCGCAGCCGAAAATCTTATTCGCTGGCATCGATTCATCATAAATCAGCACGCTCAGAACCAGTGTCCAGATTGGCTCAAGCAGCATTAATATCGCCGCATTAGTGGGGTTGGCGTGCTTTTGACCTACAGTTTGCATCAAATACCGCAAACTGGTGGCGAGTAATACGCTCAGAGCAAGCCACTTCCATGTCATCAAACTTATTTGATCTGGCCATGACTCAAACAGTAAAGAGAGTAATACCCCAAGGCAGCCGCCAACAAACAGTTGTAATGTAGTGAGCAACATCGGCGGCAGATTAGCCGAAAAACGACTGTTAAAGTTAAAATGCAATGCCAAGCTAAAGGCCGCAGCCATAAACCACAGCTGACTGGTCGCGACGACCCACTCCCCATTCCACGACAGTAAAAAAAGCCCAATCAGTGCAATGGGTAGCGACAACCAAAATGCGCGCGCCGGTTTAGTGCCAAACAGCGGCCATGCTAATAATGGAACAAACAGCATAGAGAGGCTCATGATGAATGCGCCCTCGCCTAGCGTATCGCTAATGGAAATCGCGTGGATCCAGCAAAAAATCGAGCCACCTAGCAACACGCCCACACTCATCGATTTTAAACAATCGTGCAGTGAAGCTTGGCGCAGCGCTTTAAGACAAAATGGCAGTAGGCACAGCGACGCTAAAAGAAAGCGCACACCAATAAAGCCAAAAGGTGGTAGGCCTTGAATGGCTTGTTTGGAAAACACCCAGCCCGCAGCAGCCAATAAGGTCGTGATAACTAAAATTAATTCTGCGCGTCGGTTTGCGTACATAGCTTAGCTTATCGTGAAATGAGTAGGAGAACGATTGTAACGAGATTTTTGATCGCACGTTACTCTCGATTACTTTTATCGTTAATGGTCGGAGGTGCGCACGGAATAAAAAGACGGCCTACCGAAGCAAGCCGTTGTTCTTAAAGAAAATAGAAAGGGCTATAGCGCTTTCACCAATTCCGCAATTCCCTGCCAATCACCTTTATCCATCAGATCTGTCGGTACCATCCACGTACCGCCACACGCCACTACGGATTTAATCGACAAATAGTCTTGAACGTTACTTGGGCTAACGCCACCTGTTGGCATGAAATTGACCGGATAAACGGCCGTCAATGCTTTGAGCATCGCCACGCCACCTGAAGGCTCGGCTGGGAAGAATTTCAATGTGCGCAAACCCATTTCCATCGCTTGCTCAACCAAACTTGGGTTGTTGACGCCCGGAACAATTGCCACATGACGCTGTTGGCAATATCTCACCGTAGTTGGGTTAAAACCAGGGCTGACTACAAAATCCACGCCCGCCTCAATGGCTTGA
>NZ_CAWNTB010000175.1:0-21607 GCF_963877065.1 Vibrio sp. V01_P9A10T6 | reverse complement strand
TGAAGTACCCGCGTTCACGTGATCCCACAGGATTTTACGGTAAGACATAGAAACCGTAACGTTTTGCGTGAAGTCGCCGTTCGCAGGATCTTGGCAGTGTGGCATTTCGCAGTGAATATCGACGATAGACGCGCTTTCAAGTTTAGTGGTGAAGAAGTTCTCTTGTTTACCTTCGATAGACGTGCGGTACCATTTTAGCTCAACCGATTTCATCTTCTCGCCAGACGCCAACGCGTTATAAAGAAGAGGAACCGCTTTATTTAGCGCAACGGTGAATTTGAATGGTTTGTGAACACGTTGACCTGAAGGCTGACCTGATTGTGGGTCAGTCGGTACTGTCACAACGTGGTCAAACATTTGAACCAACATTTGATCTTCATGACCTTCAACGAAAGCATCGCCGATAGAGTCAGTAGAAAGAGCGCCAGCAGTGATGAGACCCTGAGTTTCGCCTTCGATAGAGATATAACATGGAGTTGGCATGACTTAATCCTTATTCAGTAAGAAAAAGCGATGGAAATTGCATCGCGTTATGTAATGTTTCTTAAAGCAAAGGGGATGCCAAAACAAAAATAGTTAAATTTCAATCAATTAGATTATAAGCTTTCATTTTCGAGCAAGAACTTGCTCGTCCGGGTAGAAACTTGCTCGTATCAAGCAATTTTTCGCTGCGATTTCGCAATACGTCACTCTGTATCGCTTTTCCTAATCTAGCCACAATCTGCGGTAGATAACCTTAGCCACCTCAACTAGAATGCGGATTGAACACATTTTTACTTTGGTTGTATGCTCAAACTATCCAACACTATTGAACTGGCAGACTGGGAAATCGAACTTACTGCGATTCGTGCAGCCGGAAATGGCGGGCAAAACGTCAATAAAGTCTCCAGTGCGATCCACTTACGTTTTGACATCAGACGCTCAACGTTACCGGACATCTACAAACAAAAATTACTCGAAAGACCAGATTCCAGAATGACCAAAGAGGGCGTTATTGTCCTCAAAGCGCAATCTCACCGCACCCAAGAGCTGAATAAAGAAGATGCACTCAAACGTCTCAAAGAGATTATTCTTTCTGCGATGGTGATAGAAAAACCGCGCCGGGCAACCAAACCGACAAAAAGCTCTCAACGTCGGCGAGTTGACGAGAAAAAACGGATAGCGGCCAATAAATCATTGCGCGGTAAAGTCTCTTTTTAAATGAATGGATTGGCAGCAAGGCAAAACAAAGAAGAAAAGAAATAAGCAACCTCGCGCTAAAAACAGCAACGGGAGCACGAAGCTCCCGTTTATTCCAGATCAGCAAAACAAAGGTTCAATTGACATTTTTATATTTTGTACCGCCCTTATAAGCTAGCACCAAATAAGCAACACCAAAACAAAACCAGTTCATTTTGTGAGCAGAAAATGATTTATTGTTGCTAAAAAATCATTGTTGCATCAAAGATTCTAGTTCATCTCCAATTTGAGACGGATTTCATTAAACTGTAAAAAAAGAGCAATCAATTACTCACTTAAGCGCAGCCAGATTGTCATCTTCCCTCTTTAGCATAAGCACAAAGCATAAAATGCGAGGTTGCTATGCTCACGATAAGCCCTTTTAAATTACCGAGAAAAACGCCGTTTGGATTAGGTGAACACTTCACTGAGTGGGCTACAGGCCTAACTCGTTTAGATAAGTTTTATGCACAACGCCCACCCCATTGCGATACCGCAACATTTTTGCGTTTTACGTTAGAGGTATTGGGTATTGACTACCAAGTGGTGAAAGGATCATTAGCTCAAGTACCCACTCAAGGCGCGACAGTCGTTGTTGCAAATCACCCACTTGGTTGTGTGGAAGGCGTTATTCTGGCTGAGATGCTGCTTTCAATTCGCTCTGACGTGCAGATATTGGCCAATCACTATTTAAAAACCGTACCAGAGTTAGATTCGCTGTTTATTGGTGTAGATGTTTTTGAAGGCAAAGCAGCGCAAAAAGCGAATATGCAAGCCTTGAGAGCCGCCAATAAACACCTTGCTCAAGGTGGGCTACTATTGATGTTTCCAGCAGGTGAAGTGTCACAACTGGTTGATAGTAAGACGCAGAAACTGGAAGACAAACAGTGGAGCCGTTCAGTCAGCCGACTGATACAAAAGCATCAAGCGACGGCGTTACCTGTATTCATCAACGGGCAAAATTCGAAACGCTTTTACGTGGCTGGAAAAATCCACCCGCTACTAAGAACGTTAATGTTGGGCCGTGAACTGCTCAATAAAAAGCATCAGCGTATCGAAATCGCCATTGGCGATGCGATCAATCATAAAGAAATCCAACATCTGTGTGATGAGACGCTGGTCAGCTATTTAAGGCTCAACACCTACCTTTTAAGTCACATCAACCCAACCAAGCGCAATAAAACCAATGATGAGCCGTTACAACCCATTGCACAGCGGCTCCCCCTAAGCGCTTTGTTACACGATATTGAGCAGCTTTCTTTTTCTGATCATCTATTAAGGCATAACGAATTCGATGTGTATTGTACCAGCGCAGAAAACATCCCCTCGTTACTGCACGAAATAGGACGAGTGCGAGAGCACAATTTCAGGCTGGTAGGTGAAGGCACTGGCACCGAGCTCGATATCGATCAATACGATCGCAACTACCTGCATCTATTCATTTGGGATCGCGAAGCGCAGAAATTAGTCGGAGCTTACCGTTTAGGCTTAGTCGACCGTATTGTGCCGATAAGCGGTATTGCAGGTTTGTACTCACGAACGCTGTTTCAGTATGACCACCGCTTTCTCAATACCATAGGTAATGCAATTGAAATGGGGCGTTCAGTCGTCGACATCGAGTATCAAAAAAGTATGGCTCCGCTATTGCTGCTTTGGAAGGGAATCGCAACCTATGTGCACCGAAACCCGCACTATACGCACCTATTTGGACCCGTAAGTATCAGCAATGATTACAGTGAAAGTGCGCGCCGTTTATTAGCCGACACCATGACGCAGCACTACTACAATAACCAACACGCCCATTTGGTAGAGGCAAGTAACCCACTCCCCAAGCAACAAGACCCTTGGAATGCCAGTTTGCTGAGTGCATTGGCTGATTTACAGCTGCTTTCAAAAGTGATTGCCCGGTTGGATGAAGGGAAAAGTGTACCAGTGCTACTGCGTCAATACCTCGGTTTAAATGGCAAGTTAGTCAGTTTTAACGTAGACCCTGATTTTAATGATTCGTTAGATGGCTTGATTGTGGTCGATTTACGCAACGTTCCGGTGCGCAGCTTAAGCCGCTACATGGGCACCAAAGAAGCATACGAATACCTCACCCATCATACGCTTTAACTCTGTTGTTCGGGTTGTTTATACCTCCTCTTTTTAAGGGGAGGTATCCCTATAACACACTCCCCCAACCTAGCACTCCTTTTGAAGAAAACAGAGCTGAATTTCGCATGTTGGATAGCACTATCAGGGGCGCTTTCAAATTAAAAATGGCTTACTCCTAACGCTCACAAAACTGATCCCCTCCCCCTAAAAGGGGGAGGAACAAAAGCGTTATGAGCTTCTACTTTAAAAGCATTAAGTGGCAGAAGCGGGTTTGTGCTGAATCGCTTGTTTACATCACTTGAGCCAAGTGTTTGAGCAAAGAAAAACGATGATACTTTATTCTACTCACACAACAATATTGTAAATACACAAAAAAGTATCATACTTTTTCTTCATAACTCATTGATTTATAATAATGAAATTTTCGAGTTAATTTAAAAAGTATCATACTTTCATTCTCGATTCATACTAACACTCAATAAACTTATGACAAAAAAGTATCACACTTTCTTATCACATTGTATTCGAACAGAATTAGAGCGAATGGTTGTCTTACATCGAAGAAGGATAAATTACCCTTAACGCTTCAAGCATATTATGCATACTATTCGTTACTAACTGGTCAACAAAATACTGGTCTCACTGTTGAATACTCCATCCAACTCTCGAACCACACGCAGTATAGAATCAAAGCTCTGCAGATCGCTGGTGCGAATTAAATCCCTAAGATCAGTACTGAATCCACTTGAGTTTTTCAAATAAATTGCATGTGCCCACGAACTGAGACTTTTCAATAGGTGAGGCAGGATAGGCAAAAATCGATTGTAAATTAAATTGCTTGGAATTTATAAATAAACTGCATCAAGTACGCCTTCATATTCGGGTTTATGCATGAATTCATCCATGTAAGCTATACAAAAACTGGAAAATGGAGCTTCTTTGCTGCGCATTTTGCACAAGCGGTAAATTGCTTGCTCATACGCGAGGTCATTGTCTGCGTCGCCAGTCTCTAATTTGTTGAAGTACCTCTTTGCAGCACTAACGTCCTTATCAATTTTGTTACGTAATTCAATGCGGCAACGAACGAAATCTGAGTGATTGAGGTTATAAAATACAATCGATTGGTCTGCACGCATAAACTTACGAGCATGTTTTTCTTTAGAAAACCGGGGCATAGCTTCACCATCAGGCTTAAATTGTAGCAACTGCACATCGGTAGCTTTCAGAGGATCAAGCAGTACGGCTTGTTCATCCTCTAAATCGCAGTCAGGAGTCTGAGCTCGCTTGCTTTCATCGCAAAGCGGGAAGTGGTCGGCTTTGCCGCCAGTCACGCCAGTTACCACATCGGTTCGGCGCCGATTTGCAACTATACAGCTGTATCGATAATTTTGAAGGCAGAATGCTAACCACCAGTAACCCTCATGAGGCGTTACTGTCGATAGTGTTTCTTGCACACGCTTCTTAGGCCGAAAATGGTCGACATCAACATCAGTCCCCTGCTGAGGTGCTTCTGTGTACCAGCATTTATAGTTGAACAGGGAGGCTAATAATGGTTTAACCACTTTCCAGTGATCCTGATTCTTATTTATAATCTCAGATCGTTGTTTTTCATTTTTTGCATCTCTCAGTGAGTCTGAAAGCTGCTGAGCTTTATCTCTCCAGCCTTGCGGAAGTTCGAGCTGGCTGAAATCAATGTCTAAGTGCCTCATTTGCTGTCTTCTTCCTCTTCGGCAGCCAGCATCCGCTGAACAATCGCTTTGGCTCGCTCCTTTCGAATCTGTTTAAGTTCTGGCGTTTCAGTAACGACTTCAGATTCCTGTTCCACTTCTCTGCGCATACGCAAATATTGTGCATATTCTTCATCCCAGTGAGCAGTGGTGAAACCTAAACCTTCTATTGCTTTGTCGATCTTCCTCAAACGCCCTGCCTGAATAGGTGATAATTCAGTCTTTTCGGTAAAACGTCGACGTAAGCGAAGTAATCGCTCTGTTGAATTATCCAGCGTTGTACGCAAACCAAACATATCACTAGTGAGTATTCCGCCGTATCCCATACCTCTGGGGCTTTCTTCGGGTTCTTGAGCATATACCTGAAGGCTAGAATCACGCCACATGACCTGCACTTGCTCCTTCTTTAATTCAGCAATAGCAAGTGGGTGATGTGTCACCATCAGCAAATGGCTGGTTTCGTGGTTAGGCACAAACTCGCTCAGAAATTTAAGATATTTCACTGCCCATGAGGGGTTGAGATGGGTGTCCGGCTCGTCAAGTAAAAACAAGGAGTCTTTTCCGCCAGTAAACTTGAGCAAACCTAATACGGTAAGAAGTTGTTGCTCACCTTCACTGAGCTCTCGGAAAGTGAGTGGCTCTTTGCTACTAGACACCTTCACCCTGATACTTACTTCAGAGATGATTTCGGAAAGTAGTGTACTTTCGAGCATTTTAAACAGTTCATCAGGGCTAAGGTCTTTGGCAAACTCTCTGAGTGCGTTTACATCGGACAAAAACAGGTGAAAGAACTCATTGCGAATATTGCTGCCAGTCAAAGAGGTGTCTTCTTGACGCGTGACCTTAACGGGTGACAGCGTGTACTTTATCAGCTCATCTAAAAAGCGACGAACAACGCCTCGTGCCCCCCAGAACAATTCACCTTTCTGTTTGGCCCAACCGGGTTGGCGCATCACAAAATGAATACTATCTAGGCCTTCGATACCTAGGTGCTCGCGCAAAAAGGCTTTTTCTGCGCTGTCTTGCTCAGACAAGAAAAAAGCTAATAGAACAAATTGACTGTGATGCGGTTTGGCATAGAACAGCGGACGTATATCACCTTTAAGGTCGAGTTCATCTTTCAATAAACGACGGTAAAAATCGGTGCGATGTTTCTTAAAATGGTTTTCCAAACGATCACTGGGACCTGAATAGTAGGCAAATACATAATTTGGCAAATACGGAGCTTTACCTTCTTTGTCGCGCTTCACTTTTGAAAACGGAATGGCGCTGCCTGAAGGTTTCTCACCAAACATGTCACCACCTGTGTCGTCTGCTAATAAGTCGCGCACATGTACTTGGTATTGCTTGGCGGTTGTGCCACGTGTTGGGTCGGCATCAATCGTTATTTCCAGCCAGCGTTCACTGGGCTGCTTGGGTTTGTGGGGTTCGCCAAGTCGATAAACTAACTCGTATGAAAACGGTGGTACTTCACCCAAATCGATGTTACGAAATATCGCGACCAAGGCTTCCAGCACGTTGGATTTACCCGAGCCATTGCGGCCGACAACCACTGTCATCAGGTGGTCTTTGTCAAAGTCCACCGTTACGTTTTCAAGGTTTTTAAAACGGGAGCGAATATGTAATTTATCGACTTTCATAAGCTTTCCTTAGTGCTCCACACTATTCACTAGCTGCTGATTCAGCTAATGCAAACCAGTCCTGACCGTCGTCACTACGTTCAAGTTTTATAATTGATTTGTCAGCGTTAAGAGCTTTACGAATATCCAAGAAAAATTGCTCCAATTGTTCGGTGCTGCTGTCTTTGGGATAGCCCGCTGCTGCTAGCAATCCTTGGCCATTTAACGGCTTCTTGGCTTCTTTTAATGCCTCAACGACTTTGATGATCTTTTTGTTCATGCGGTTACCTGCCTTCTTTTTTGCGGCGGTGCGTTTTGGTTTTGGTGTCACCTCTCGCTCAGCCTTAATCTTCTCTAGTAAAGCCTCAGCGCTGTTGTCGCCGCTGACTAAATCCAAGTTGGCGGCGCGCCAGTCGGTAGTAAGTTCACCTCTGAATGCCTTGGCTAAAATGGATTGAGTGAGGTTGTTGACGGAGTCAAGCGCAACTTTGGCCTTTTGCTCGATGGTATCGGCAAAAACAAAAAGTTCTTTGACGCGTCGGCTGATTTCAATCTGTTCGTCTAATGGAGGAACTAGAATAGGATATGATTCTAAATATTTCTTATTCACCCCAGTCTGACCAGCGGTTCTATCTGACCCAGCATCAATATAGTTAAATAATTTGTAGTTCTGTAAATACCAATACAAATACTCTTTATCTAGTATTTCAGCATTAGGTTCGGCTTTCATCAAGGCAACATTGTAAGCACCTTCAAGCCCTCTCAATATTTGGAAAATTGGCGGTCCGTAACGTCCAATCATGATGTCTTCTTTTGAAACAAACCGCTTAGCTTTTTCTATTGGAATATAGACTTTATGGGCATCACTCTTGTAATCACGTATTTGAATCAGTCGAATATACCCATCTCGCTCTTCAGTTGAAAACTCTGATTTTGGGGGTTGACTGCCTCCAATTATCTTTATGACATCGGAAAATATATGTTCTTTCCAGTGTGTTCGCCCTTCTACTTCATGTGCCCAATTTTCTTTTACTTCTAGCGAACGATAATTTGAGTCATTACTATTTAGTCTCCCACTTACCGCAGCGGCAAGGACGGATTGACGGAAAGTCTTCAAATTTTCAGGGATGCGCACAAGACGAGCTTTAATGGTTTCAACCTGTGCCAGTAGGGTGTCAAGTTTGTCTGCGATAACTTTTTGCTCGGCTAAAGGGGGGAGTAGGAATGGTAACGTTTTTGCTACGGCACCGGAGATTTCCTTAAAGGTAGTACCCGTTCCTAAACTCTCTGCTAAATCCCTTATACTTCTTAGGTAGTAATACGCATAGTCCGAATCAACCCCATAGGGAAAAACGAAGTTCTTAAACCCTTGATTGGTTGATATGTCATTTTGTGCGATAGCAACATATCCAATCGGCGCGCGGCTGCTGAACAGTAGGCTACCTTTCGGCAATATTTTCGCAGAGCTTGAATTGTATCCTTGGAGGCTCAAGTCTCTGGCACCAAAACTAATATTTTTTCTTGTATAACCACTCAGGTCCGCAGGTGTTAACCAAGCAATTCCGGTCCCGGGTGCTTTAAAGTTATCAGGGTTACCTGCTTTCGGAGTTCCACCTGCTACAACTTCCGCGACTTCGCCAATTTTTAGCTCTATCCAGTTGTATGAATTGACTGAACTCATCAATTCGTCTCCAAAGCAGTTATCAGTCCGTTGAGCTCACTCAGAGCTGATTCCAATTCTTCTTTTGCCTCTTGCGCCAATACGTCCGGCTCAGATAAGCTGGCTACATCGACACTGTCTTTATCTTTCAACCAACTGATATCCAACGAGTCGCCTTTGGTGTTGGCAATCCACTTACGGCTAAAGCAGCGCCAGCGGGAATGTGCGAGTCGGTCATCGCCCCCCTGGTTTTCTTCCTCGGCATCTTTATCGACCTCGATCTCCTGTGCGCCGAAGCTGAATTCACCTTCGGTGCGTTTGCTAGTGCCGTCAGGCTTATCACCAAACACTTTCTCAAAGGCACCCAGGTGTGGGTCTGTGCCCAACTCTTCTGGCGTAAAGCCAATATCAGAATTGCCAAAGGGGGTTCTCTTACCAAAGCTTGGCATATTGGTACGTAGATCGTAGACCCAGACATTCTGAGTGCAGCTTTCTTCCTGATATTTGTCTTTGACTGATCCCTTGGTGAAAAACAGCACATTGGTATTTACGCCCTGAGCGTAAAAGATACCGGTGGGCAAGCGCAAAATAGTGTGCAGGTTGCACTTGTTCATCAGGTCGCGGCGCACCTCGGTGCCGACACCGGCTTCAAATAACACGTTGTCAGGCAATACTACGGCAGCACGGCCACCGGGTTTGAGCCCCAAATAAATATGCTGTAAAAAAGCAAGTTGCTTGTTCACATTCGGGAATGGAATATCGTTACGCAAAGGACGTTGCCCCCCAGCTTTATTACCAAAAGGAGGGTTAGCTATGATTACATCTGCTTCTGCTAATTCAGCCACGTCATCAGTCAGTGCATCACCATAAATAATATTTGCATCTAATTCATGTAGGAATGTATTCATTAAGCAAATTCGACGAGTATTTTTCTCTATTTCCACCCCTTGATATTTAGGAGGATTAGCTTTGTATTTTTCTCGTAAATATTTGTTTCTAATATAGCTGTCAGCAGAAACCAAGAAGCCACCGCTTCCGGTTGCAGGGTCTTGAATTAATTCACCAAGGTTGGGCTGTATTAATCTCACTATAGTGTTAACTAAAGAGCGTGGAGTGAAGTACTGACCAGCTCCCGAACGAGTATCCTGAGCACTCTTATCAATTAACCCGCTGTATACGTCACCAAACCCATCTTTTCCTACTTGGTGCCACTCTATTTTTGAAATGCCATCTATTACAGCTTTTAAATTCTCGGAGTGTGAAAAAACTGTTGTAGGAAAAGCATAAATTGCCTTTACAACTTCATTTTCAACAGAAGCACCTAAGTGAGTAAGCATTTCTTGATAAAACCCTAATAGCCCATCTCCTTTATAAGATTCCAGATCTACCCAGCGATAACCTTTAGGTATCAACTTTTCTGAACCATTTTCCTGAGCAATTTTAAGGAACAGCAGATAACTTAGTTCAGATACATACTGGTAATAAGTGATCCCATCGCCACGAAGTATGTTACAGAGGCCCCATATCTTTTGAATGATGTTATCTTGCTTCATTAGCAACTCCAGTCTATTAATATTCGATTTATAGTCGAAATTCTTTTACATCAAGAACCTTCATGCATTGCATAAAAAAAACGAAGCTAAATGTTCCTCTATTAATTTTATTAGCCACACCTTTATAACTCTCATTAACACCAATAATTGCTAAACGTCGGCATAATTCGGCATAACCGACACCCGCGCGTCGCAACTCTGCTTTGAGCAAATTTGAAGCTCGGATATTCAATGCATCCTTATCCATCGTCATTACATAATGTACAATAATGACGTAATATACTACATATATGTGGATATATCAACGTAAATATACAATAAGTCTACATATATGTGGATTTATTGTAACCATTTTGTGAGTAGACTTTGCTGAACAAATAGAATGAATTTATGCCACAACAGCTGTTCAGATCCCGTGACAATGGTCTTGCTCATATCCAAGAAGCTTGCCAAAACGCAACTGAAAGGTGAGCTTACGGCAGCATAGCTCAACTTAATCAACATAGTCTGATTTACTAAGTGCATCTCTACTATCCGGAATTGCACTATGCATACTCATGACAACTTGACCCAAGCCATAGCCACTTTGTAAGCTCACACTGAAAGAGAAAACAAAGTACAAGGAATTCAACTAGCCAGTGTATAAAAGAGCCTTGTAATACATAGGTTTGGTAACCTTCTGGTTGGATGAACAGGCACTGTTCAATTGGTGATATACACAACCTAACGGCAAACGTGGGTGGGACTATACCTACTGTGATTTAGCAAATCAGACCTTTCTGACGCTTTAGGTGATGCAGAAAAGCCCCGATTACAGTACGTCAGCAAACAAGTGGGTATCAAGCCCCAAAATTCAAAAGTACGGTTGATCACCTCGTGTTGGATGTCACCGACCTGATGGTTTTTGGCGAAGGGGAATGAAAGGTGCGTAAAAATGGCAAAGAAAGGTACCGTATATCGCGCAAAGCACACTTGGCCGTAAATGCTGCTAGCCAGCAAATTCTGTGAGCCAAGATGTCTTTGGAGAATGTCGGCAACAACTGCAAAAAAATTGGCAAAGTATCCGACGACGTTACCTATAATACCAAAGCCCGCTATCAAAACGAGCAGCGCAAAGGAGCAACAACTAATACAATTTATAACACTAATATTTTTTCTGCAGACCTAGCCACCCAGGACTCAAGCGCTTCATTTTCACTCTTTACCTTATTATCCGGATGCCCAAGATAAGAGCATACTTTGGTATTTGCTGAATTAAATTGTCGCTTCCAGCTCATAGCATTGAGCCCTTTGTCTTTATCTCGGCTCATCAATTCTTCAAGTATATTTTGGCAGCCAGTTCCGGAATTTTTCGTTCGGAAGAACAGAGTTGATAAACTTTCATCTTTGGTTAACTCAATTTCCAAAATTTGCACGGTTGTCGTGTCATCTCGTTGGATAGTTGCATGACAAAACTGCCGGGGCCGACCGTCAATCAAATGAACACTACGACAACTCTGCTTCGGTACATCACCCATTTGATAATCAATCTTCCAACTATATTTGGATTCAAGTTGCTCAAGCATAACTTGGAAAAATGCTATTTTCTCAGGCGCTTCGATTAACTTGGGAGGTTCTAGATTATCAACATCGGCACGTACGCCTTTACCGGTATCTTTCCCTTCTTGTAAACTCGCTAACTCTTCCTCTGACTGCTCCTGATTATCATCCAATTCAGGTTTCGTATATGGTGGTAATGCTCTTACATGGCGAGGGCTTCTTCTATAATCAGGCTCAACATCAAAGTTCAAACCAGATCTTCCCAGTTTGACAAGATACCGTTTTTTACTCGCTTTAGGATTGCCATTCGGATCAAGTTCTTTGATATTAACAAGTGGTTTATTCGGATTTCGGGGCTTACCCTCATTATCAGGCTCTTCCGAATCAGATTCGATATAAAGAACATCATCAGGATGTGAGAATACTACGGTATCTAACTCTGGCGATTGAAGACCCGATATGGACCTAATCTCACGGATATAAATGTGTTCCTTTGACTCACCGCCAGTGAACCCAGCATACGAAATTTCACAATTCCCTAAGTCAGGAGGTGAAAAATCAAACGTCCACCTTTCACCGTTATCAATATCTCTGGTTGTTCGGTTTATTTGTGCAAAGATAGAACAAAAACTCTTCTCAGCTTCAGGAACAAAGAATAGCCAAGTGAAAAATTTTCTAAACTGCAAGTTATTCAAATATCTGACAGGAATATTAGAGGACAACTCAACTTTCCCAATCCAATCCTGAGCGGATGACTTACCCAATTGCCAGGTATTTCCCTGGTACACAGAAGCTCTTGTCACTTCTGCTGAATGAAAAAATAGCATTCGCGCCAATTCAATAGCAGGAAGCCAATACGTTCGTCCTGCTGAATCAAGACGATAAACAACCGAATCATCAACTTGTTCAGAATACTGTCCTGCCCGGTGTAAAGAACTGGGAATATCCCCATATCGGAATTTTTTCCAGTGACTGAGACTGGGTACTTGAAATGTCCCGCTCCATCCCTTAGCGACATTATCAATGGACTCTCTTGGGAATTTAGTGCCTGCCGTTAGGGTTGGCAGCATATCAATCGGTAACGGTTTACGAATAGTATGCTTTCCATCATGCCAAAAATAGCAGACGACCAGCCAGTCATGTCCAGCTTTTCGATACCAATCACCGAGTAATACCAGCTTTGAACCTCTGGGAATGCTACGAATCCCAACCTCATCCAACTCACTCATTTCTGACGTCATCTTATCCCCAACATTTCCAACGCGATAATTTCTCTTTCAATTCTTTCAGTAACTAATTCTTCTCTAATATTCGCTGTTCTAATCAGTTTCCAGCGTTTGATTGTTTGATTCTGTTCGAGCAAATATTGATAAGCCGATTTAAGCCTAATTATTTGATAGTCTTCTAATGATTCAGAATGTAAGTCCAACCACTGCTTAGTCAAAGGCAAATCGACCAAATGTTTCTGAACTGAATTGGCTCTTGGCAACTGCTGAATCAAATGACTTGCAGTCAAACGTGGTCGTCCTTCAACTTGAAATAAATTTTCATGAATGACCGTTAATGCCTTTACATTTTCTCTGTCCCAACCAGGATAGTCGACGTCTCGAAGTGACTCAAAAGCGGAGTCTTTTTCCGGACGATGGCGCATTAACCATGTATAGTCGTTGCGGTATAACCACGCATAAACACGACCACCTGAATTAAGTTTACGTAATTTCTTCACCCCAAAATCAGAATGATCGGCCATCAATTTAACCCATGCATTTCTGTGTACTTTAATTTCTGACGAAGATTTACCAGTAGCGATAAACACCGGAGTTAATCGTTCTTGCTCAGCAGGAAACTGTTTCACCTGTTTTAATATTTCGGACAAACTTTTATCCGGGGTTAATGCCGCTATAACCATAAGATGACGAAGCGGATTAAATGATTTTCGATGCTTGCGAAACAGATTAATGAGCCAACTGTTTTCGTTCATTTCAGGTAAAAATGGTTCCAAAAAAGAATTTTTCCAGGCTTGTTTCAGACTATGATGAATATCTTGATGTTGTACACGACTTTTATGAGTAAACCCGAGATCTTTAGCAAGCTGTTGGTAATATAATGTCCACCGATTTGCCCCAAAACCTTCAAAAACACGGACATCAAGTAATTCCTGATGATATTCAATGACCCGTTGTTCTGATTGTGTAAGATCAACGCCCCGCATCTGACGAGAATGACATTCAATAATAGCAGCGTGATAATGGTGCTTTTCTTGGGGATGAAAAGGTACGGCGGTATCTTCAAGTTTACAGCTATGAACAATACAAGCATCAATACCAGGTAATTGATGCATACGCCTCCAATAGGGTTCACCCAATTCAGCTAATTGTTCTGCCAAACATTGCGGACAATATCGGAAATGGGCAGATATAGGCACACAACTAGCAACTATCCCCACACGAGAATGAATTTTCCCCCCATCCTTAGATCTCATTGAAAAAATGACATCTCTTGTCTGCTGATCAGATAAGAATGGGAAATACAGCGGTGCTAACGTGAATTGAGCAATCAATTCATTGATTCCGATTTGCCAAACCGCCCCGACATTATCAACAAAATCTTCCAGATGGCTCGGCAAATCTGGAATAGCCACAGCGCTGCCAGTTCCCCACACATCCCTGACCACAGCTTTTTGATTTTGCGCTTGCCCGGTATGGCATCCATAGCGGGCAATACAGCTATAAAGTAGTTCATCTTCATAGGGTACGGGGAAATAGGGCAGCATTTTAACTAGCCAGTAATCCGCTAATCGGATAAATCAACTGCCGCTCTAACAGTGCTTCGTACTGCGATCCTGTTTTGTCTGAATAGATTTTCCTTAAATCATTCTCGGATAATTGCCCCCAACTTTTTGAACTCGTATAAACAGGTTTCTTTTTCTTCGATTTTACTGGCTGATGAGCATCTTGAGTTAAAGAAGTCGTCACCAATTGCATTAAATGAAGAAGCTGAAGATCCGGGTTTCGGGCTAAAGCATCGGTAACTAAGGGGCGAGCAATATCTTCTGCAATACCCATAGAAACGATGGCGCTAATCGCTGAATTAGCCACATTATTTTCAGTGGAATCACCAAGCTCAACAGGTTTCGGTTTTGGTAATGGTTGAGATATCAAGCGATCAAAAGCACCGATTATGCTTTCTTCCAATTTTGGAAAAACGAGATCATTGCACTCTTCTACTTTCTTCTTATTACCTCTTCTCAACGCATCCAACATCGGTCGGACAATTGAAAATTCGTCTTCAAACACAGTATCGAATAGCTCAACAGACAACATTTCATCTTCAGCACTATCGGCCAACAAAATGGCGCGGGCCTGAGCTAGACAAAACAGTTTTACCACAATATCTGGAATACCTTGGCTCAGTTCATAAAGCTTATTGGTTAAAGGCTCTGTTCTTTCTACCTTATTATTCAACCATTGATAGGGCCATAGTTCTGTCAGAAAGTCCTCCCAACTTTCATCACATGGTAATCGGTCCCAAACAATACTCCCATCACCGCTTGCTCGACGGGCCTGGCGAAACTCACTAGTAAAAAGTCTCAGCGCTTTGGGAGTACCAATCAAAACTACCGAAACCTCAACAACATTAACCAATGTGACGAGAAAATTGATCATTTTCTTTTCACCGCCACTTTTAGCAAGGTTCATGTGTTGAAACTCATCAATGACGAGCAAACCAATTGCATGAATCAGGCAAAGGTCTGCAACATCTGCCATCATTTTACCAATAGTTGGCCGACCAGAAGCGTATTTAGCTCGGTAATCAATATTTAAGCGCCGCCCTAAAGCGATAAAGAAGCTCAAACAAAAATCTGAAAGTGATCCATCATGTGGGCAATCAATTTTTAACCATGGCACCTGAAGCAAATGGTACTCTGGATGATAAATTACTCTATCATAAGTATTAAGCACCAGATTTACGGTGGTCGATTTGCCTGCACCCGATATCCCTGCTATTGCCATGGAAGATGCAGGAGAGTCCACTTCATCATGAATATAAGCGGTTAAATCTTCCCGTTGAACTAAATCTCGTATCGTATTGAGCTTACGTTTAAATGTGGCAGTGTTCGGATTGCGGTTCAGATAGCTAGAGCGGATCAACTTGGACAGTTTTTGTTCCACAACGATATGATTGGTTTGCGGTACGAAAAACGCTCTCGTTAACCGGTTAATCGCATGAGTCCGGATATGACTTTCCAAATTCAATTCAGCAGAATGATAATCCGGTCTTTTCCTCAGTGTCTTAGCCACATCTACAGGACTCATGATCATCGGCAGTGCAGCAATCAGAGGATTGTCATTATATTCTGGTAATCCTTGATCCTTATAATCTGCTTCAGGATAACGAGTGTCATTATAGTTATTCATCTGAATCATCCTCTTTAAGTAGATCTTTTAATCTCGTTGGCAACTTAAAGCTTTTCTGGGCTGGTTTCGCTCCATGGATCGGCGTTACCGTTGCTAATGAATCATCAGACTGCTGATCATTATTTACTGACTTTTTATCTCTCTCATGCTGTCTTTCTTGGCGTTTATTATCCGAAATGCCTTTCGCTCTCTGTGCCTTTTCTGCTTTTGTGTATTTCGGCTGCTTAGCTTTTGCTTCATCCCTAATCTGATTAAGTTCATTCACCAAATTAACTGAACCGGCTCGGGCTTTTAACTTAGATGTCGCAGATGCTGTATTTTGCTCATCACGCGTAGCCCATAATTCCCACATTGTCATATTGGCATACGCCCGACTACGAGCTGTAAGGTTGGCAGGAATAAAATCAGCGTAAGAGTCAGATGGCCTCAAAAAAATCATATTTGTAGTATATAAATCATACGCTATCGTAACCGATTTGGGTCCACGGTAATTGCCTTCAAACCATCCCCAATCTAGCGCTTCTTTACAACTGTAATAACAACCAAAAATCTTTAGTCCATGCTCAGTGATAGTCGCCGTAGTATGCGGTAGCAGATTTACGTTAACTAACCTCGAATCAGGTCTACGAAGTAGGCCCGTCCTATATTCAATACCCCAGTTCCACAAGGTAAGAGGGTTTGCAGGAAGAGATTTAGGAATGCCGGAATCAATATCGTAAGTACTGATCACATGCTCGTTGTTGTAGAAAAGAACAATCTTAATCATCATCTTGGTGAATTCTTTCAGGGTAAGAATTCCATCCTGACGATAGTCATTGCCATGACGTTTTTTCCCTATAGGATTTTTTGTTACATACCCTTCAACAAACGGCTTCATCTTGGTTTGAGTAGTCCGGAAATAACGCTCAACAGGCCCTTTCCAATCTGCGCGAAAAGACGGAGTATTTTGAATATCGACATGAAATGCTTTACTGAGCACTTCAACATGCCGTCCAAGCATTTCACCTTTATCACCAATAAGGTTTTCAGGTAATCCTTGCATCGGCCACATATCGTGAGTGATATCGATATCAAACTGGGCACAATATTCAACCTTATCGACCATCGATGAACTGAGTGCTTCCATAGCCGCTACCCACGAAGGATTCTCCAAACCGACATACATTCCGACAATGGCCCGACTGAAAACATCCACAACAAAATAAAGGGTTGGACGACCAATGATTTCTTCGCGATTTTGTTCCGAGACTAAATAAACATCGGCAATCGTCGCGTCGATTTGATATAAATATCCCGGACCGGGAACTTCCGCTGTTGATGTACTGAGAACAGGTCGATGATCTTTTAGATAATTAATTTCACCTTCTCTTTTTCTGGTCACTTCGATAGATGTGTATTCTTGTTTATAAAAGTAACCAAATTGCCTTTCCGTCGGCACATCAATTAAATCTTCCGGCTTACAAGGCAACTCTACACCATAGGCAATCAGCAATTGATTATAGGCGTAATCAAATTCATATTTTCCCTGGTTTAGCAGGCACTTTTCAATCACAACCCGAAAAAGCGACTTAATTTGCTTGGTAACTGGCACACCTTCGCCTAGGGATCGGGTACGACGGCGACCATTTCGTTTATCTGCAAATTTTTTCGATTTACCAAGGCCACCACAGAGATCATACCGCCCACTTAATGCATTTTTGCACATGCCAAACTGCCAGTAACGTCTGAGCCACCGGTATACTGTCTGCTTAGTTGCCCCAGATTGTTCCAATACTTGATTGAAGAGTTCCCCTCTGGTTTTTCTCTGATAGATATCTGGCTCAGCTTTAATCACTAATCCAATAGCATCCCAGGCTTTGTCCTGTACAGCTTCAGCTTTTGAACCTTTTTTCGGAGAAGTCATACTGAATTTAATGTAAGGATCGGCTATGGACAGCAGCTCACTCCTTGCCATAAAGTGTTCAAAATCAGATTTTGACGCAATCTGAGGAAGAGCACGATCATCGTCAATGTCTATCCAGAAGATAGTGTGCCTATTGCTCCACAAAATACGGATTCTTTTTTCATCCCAGGCATAGACATCATTTGGCATGAACATATTGCTCATCCTTTCCTAACCAATACTCTGAAGCAATAATATTTTTAGCTTTTAAGCTGGTGTGCTGGCAATTCTGCATATCCCACTGGAAAGCGTTTTGCGCCGCAAGATGCCTGAAATAGTTTAGGTTTGTGCCGCGTTCCAGCCCTTGCTTTTGATCCAACTCGCTAAGAACAACTGCAAGTTTTTCTTCCGAGCTGGCTTCTAGCATCCGAAGAATGCTCTCGAACACAAACATCCTTTGTGGTTCAGCAAGATCATAGCTGTGCATGTGTGGTGCCAGCCAACGGATATTTTTCACAAAAAGAACCGGCACCTCATGTTCAGTAAAGATAAACCATTCAATACCTTCCCCCTCCCAGAAGCGTCGTTCTAATTCTAGCTTCTCGATTGTCCGTTCATCTTCGAGATCCTGTGCATACTTGACCGATATAGCTTTGCTCAGATGCTGTCCGCCTAAATTAAAATCCACAAGTAAGTCAGTTGTCATTACTTGAATAACACCTCGATAGGCTGGATGCTTAATACCTAGTCGTTTGGCAATAGAAATTGTTGCTTCAGGATTAAGAGGAAATTGCTCTCGAATATCAATGACCGAGTGTTGCCAGTCAAAGATAAGAAATGCGGCTAATTCAAGATCAGAAAGTAGATGAACAATACGATTATGGGTAAGAGCGGGTCGTCGATGAACTCTGCCTTTGCTGGGAACATCCCGAACGGTAAGGAATGGATTGTAATGCTTGCCAATTCCCTGTCCTCGTTTCTCTTTTTGTAAACGCTTGATAATAGCAGGTTCGAGTAGATTAGTGATTTCCCGGGGATGAGGGGTAAGGAACGCTGAGTCTTGTCTCATATTTAGTATCCAAGCTATGCCTATTTGTTAAGCATAGCTCAGAAAGACTAAAGTATGATACTTTTTTGTTTAGTATGACACTTTTTTGTAAGTATGACACTTTTTTGTATATTTACAAATATGCGCTCTAACCACCTTGTATCACTCAACCGTTACGGCTTTGGCGAGGTTACGGGGTTGATCGACATCCGTACCTTTGATTAAAGCAACATAATAAGAAAGAAGCTGCATTGGAATGGTGTAGTAGATCGGCGCGGTAATTTCACTCACGTGTGGCATGGTGATGATTTTCATTGTTTCATCAGCCGCAAAGCCAGCGTCTTGATCGGCAAACACATACAGCAAACCGCCACGAGCACGTACTTCTTCAATGTTCGATTTTAGCTTCTCTAACAGCTCGTTATTTGGCGCGACCACGACAACGGGCATGTCAGCATCAATCAGTGCTAATGGGCCGTGCTTTAATTCGCCCGCCGCATATGCTTCAGCATGAATGTAAGAGATTTCCTTCAGCTTTAATGACGCTTCAAGCGCGATAGGGTAAAACTCACCACGACCTAGGAATAGAGTGTGGTGTTTATCTGCGAAATCTTCAGCCAGTGCTTCAATCTGCTTTTCATAGGCAAGGGCTGCATTAATTTGTGCAGGCAGTGCATGCAGTGCTTCAACAATTTCCACCTCTTTTTCTTTATTAATGCACTGCTTTTGTTTACCAAGAGCGGTCACTAACATTAACAAGGTTGCAAGCTGAGTAGTGAAGGCTTTGGTTGATGCCACACCAATCTCTGTTCCGGCGCGAGTCATGAATGCAAAGTCAGATTCACGAACCAGCGAAGAACCCGCTACGTTACAAATAGTCATCGCGGCCATGTAGCCTTTTTCTTTCGCCAAACGCAAAGCGGCTAAGGTATCTGCCGTTTCACCGGATTGAGAAAGCGTGATCAACAAGCTATTTGGACGAGTGACAAATTTTCGATAGCGGAATTCAGAGGCAATTTCCACATCGCAACTCACGCCTGCCAATGCTTCAAACCAATAACGCGCTGTCATGCCTGCGTTGTACGACGTTCCGCAAGCGACGATTTGTACATGTGCCACTTGGCTAAGAATTTCGGCAGCGTTCACGCCAATGCTTTCTGTCACTACGCTGTCTTTGGTGATGCGGCCTTCCATGGTGTTAATCAATGCTGTTGGCTGTTCAAAGATCTCTTTTTGCATGAAATGACGATATTTACCTTTATCGCCAGCGTCGTGCTCTGCGTTAGATTCGCTAATTTCACGCGTCACCTGTTCGCCGTTTGCAGCAAAAACCGTCACATCGCGGCGCGTAACTTCCGCGACATCACCCTCTTCAAGATACATAAAGCGGCGTGTAACATTCAGCAAAGCTAATTGGTCTGAAGCTAAGAAATTCTCACCGACACCAAAACCGATCACGATCGGGCTACCGGAGCGAGCAACCACAACACGGCTTGGATCTTTGCGATCAAGCACCACAGTACCGTAAGCACCCTCGAGTTGTTTAACCGTTTTTTGCACCGCTTCAAGCAGTGAACTGGCCGTGCGCAGTTCCCACTCAACAAGGTGAGCAATCACTTCAGTATCGGTTTGCGATTCAAAAAGGTAGCCGCGTTCACGCAGAACATCACGTAGCGTTTCATGGTTTTCGATAATGCCGTTATGCACAACCGCAATATCGCCCGACATGTGTGGGTGAGCATTAATTTCGGAAGGTTCACCGTGTGTCGCCCAGCGTGTGTGCGCAATGCCTGTGCCTCCGGCAACATGTTGCTTTTCGACTGCATCGGCTAGCTCTTGCACTTTGCCTAAACGACGAACGCGCGTTAATTGACTCGCACTATCCACCACAGCAACACCGGCTGAATCATAACCGCGGTATTCCAAGCGGCGTAGTCCTTCCACTAAAATTTCAGCCACATCTCGTTGTGCTACTGCACCGACGATTCCACACATAAGGTTTTTACTCCATTTTAGATTTATGCTTCATCCCTAAAGCCGCAAGCGAAGGCCTTTATTTAGGAATGGTTGAATAGGGGTTAATTAAGCTCGGATCACTCGCACTTGGTGCGATTCAATCAATGCGGCATCTTGAACGGTTAGATCGTTATCGGTCACTAACACGTCGATATGCTCCCAAGCGAGCTCAAGGTTGGGAATTTTTCGGCCAACTTTGTCTGATTCGATCATCACGATCACTTCTCGTGAGACTTCGGCCATCACTTTGCTCAGGCCAATCAGTTCATTGAAGGTGGTGGTGCCACGTTCAAGATCAATACCGTCAGCGCCAATAAACAGTTGGTCAAAATCGTAAGAACGCAGTACCGATTCAGCCACTTTGCCCTGAAATGACTCGGAATGGGTATCCCAAGTACCGCCCGTCATTAATAGTGTCGGTTCACTTTCTAGTTCATTAAGGGCGTTCGCTACGTGCAATGAGTTGGTCATCACAACCAAACCGCGTTTATCATTCAGTTGCTGAATTAATGCTGCCGTAGTACTACCACAGTCAATAACGATGCGATTGTGGTCTCGAATTAACTTAGCCGCCGCCTTAGCCAGCTTTATCTTTCGATTCGAAACTTTAGGATTAAACTCATCATTGACCACCTCTTTAGGCAGTGCAATCGCACCACCGTAACGGCGTAAGAGTTGACCGTTTTTCTCTAAAGAGGCCAAATCCTTTCTAATAGTCACCTCTGAGGTTTCAAACTGAGCAGAGAGTGCATCAACACTGACCTCACCTTGTTCATTCACAAGGTTAGCAATGGTGTGTCTTCTCAGTTGTGTATTTCGTTTCGACATTT
>NZ_CAWNTB010000174.1:0-21658 GCF_963877065.1 Vibrio sp. V01_P9A10T6 | reverse complement strand
AAGAGTTAATCACACCGTTTGAAATAATCGAATTAATGAATATACCTTCGTTACCTGTTGCAGAAGAAACCGTGCGCGCAGGTGGGTATTGCGCTTCGTATGTTCGAATGGCCCAGTTTTTTTGGTATAAGTTCATTGGTGGAACGGGTTCGAGTAAATCCATGTTAGCGTTATAAAAAGAATCAAGTGTTCCGACATCTCGCCAGTAACAATCTTTAGCGACTCGCCCCCGGTCACCGCAAAACTCATACGCATAAGCAGCATGGCTTTCAATCAATTTGGGAATGATGTCATTGCCAAAATCGTGACTCGAGTTTTCCAGTTCAGCATCATTAATCAAAGCACTTTTTAATACTTCCATATCAAAAATGTAGATCCCCATAGAAACTAAGCTGCGATGCGGATTATTGGGCATGGAGGGTGGGTCACTTGGTTTTTCGATGAATGAGGTGATCTTGAAGTCATTATCCACATTCATCACGCCAAAGGCAGAAGCTTGTTCTCTTGGGACATCCATGCAGGCGATAGTCAGTGCAGCATTTTTTTGCTTATGAGCTTCGAGCATAGAGGCATAGTCCATCCGGTAGATATGATCACCAGATAAAACAACGACGTGTTTGGCATCACTGCGTGAAAGTAGCCACATATTGTGATAGATAGCGTCCGCCGTTCCTTCGTACCATTTTCCGCCTTTTCTCATCTGCGGGGGGATCACAGAGATGAATTCGCCGAGTTCTGGATTGAAAATAGACCAGCCATCACGTAAATGTTTTTGTAACGAATGAGATTTATATTGAGTCAGGACCAAAATCTTTCGCAGCCCTGAGTGTAGGCAGTTGGTGAGTGTAAAATCAATGATTCGATATTTTCCACCAAAGGGTACAGCCGGTTTTGCTCTGTCATCAGTTAGCGGAGATAGCCGCGAACCGACGCCACCTGCTAACACAACGGTTAGTGTTTCTTGCATCTTATTTCTCCCTAAATATGTGCAATCTATTTACCATATTAGAGAGTAGTACAAGTTTTAAGCCAAAAGTAAAAATGATAGCGAACAATACGTTACAAACTAAGTTTGCGATAATTGCACAAAAATAAACCCGTTTTATTTCTCGATGCACTTAAATGGTGCTAATTGTTAAGCAAATTCTTCCATCTCGACACTGGTCAATACCGAGACAAGATTACGCCCCGAAGCTTTTGACTCATACAATGCAATATCGGCCCGTTTATACACTTCTTCAGGTTTTTCTGTAATGTCAGTGATGCCACCGCTGATCGACACTTCTAAACGATGATTTAAGTGAACGGCTACTCGTAAACGGTGCATGACCAACTCAGCTTCTGCCAGTGGTGTATGAGGCATAATGATGGCAAACTCTTCGCCTCCGATGCGAGCTAAAAAGTCCGTTTCTCTTAGGTGCTCACTTAATTGTGTTGCGACAGAACGAATGATCTTATCGCCTTCTGCGTGGCCTAATTTATCATTAATGCGTTTAAAATGGTCGATATCAATAATCGCTAAGCACGACTGCACTTGAGCTTGGTAACGTTTTACGCGTAAGCATTCGGAGCGCATTTCTTGATCAAATTTCCTGCGGTTCCAAATGTTGGTGAGCGCATCTTTCTCGCTGAGCTCACGCAGGCGATTTTCTAGCTCTTTGCGATGACTAATATCAACAAAGGAGGCCACATAAAACTGAATAATTCCGTCTGAATCACGGATGGTTTGAATACGTAAGATCTCGGTTTGCATTGAGCCATCTTTACGCTTATTAATGACTTCACCTTCCCATAACCCTTCGTCTTGCAGCACTTTCCACATATTCATGTAAAAAGCTTGATTGTGCTTACCGGAGGAAAAAACGGAAGGTTGTTTACCTCTTACCTCGGCTAAGGTGTAGCCGCTGATCCGGGTAAACTCATTGTTTACTTTGATAATGCGGTTATTACGATCGGTAATCACCATAGCGGACATACCATTCATCGCCGCCCTAGCCAGTTTGCTCTCGATACTGTTTTTATCGTGGTTTGCGTTCCAACGAATAAAACCGGCGGCAATCGTCATTACTAATAGCGCGATGCCAACTGCTTGAAAGCCAATTTTTAGCTCTGTGGCAGAAAGCAATTTATTGAGCGCATCACCATTTAATGACTGAATTAGGTAAATTGGCTCCATTTCTGGGAATATGGATTGCAAAGGAACTTGAGTAAAACTATACCAGCAGTTGTTATCCCATACCGTGCCAGAAGCTTGCTCTTGCATACTTTTCCATAGTATAGGGGCGACACTGTTAATATTCAGCATGTGGTATTTCGACGGGTTTTCTTGCTGAGATAAGATCTCATTTTCATGATGAATATACTGACCCTTGAAACTGATGATGTCTGGGCGACTCAGTGAATTTAACCTCTGGTTAAATTTTTTGTACAACTGGGTTAAATTAAGATTTGCTACAAAATAGCCTTGCCTTTTTCCATCAAAATCTATTGGTGCAATAATCCTAAATACTGCGGTTATCTGGGAAGTAGCACCATAATTTTCTTCTTCTCTTTCACTATCAACACCGAAGATCCCAATTTGGTTTGGGGAAAGGTTTTGCGCATACTGAAAATAGTCTCGGTGCAATTTGTTTTTTAGTTGTGATCTTGGTACTACTTCTGTTGATCCATTACTCTGATTCACGCGAATTAATTCGTTACCCGCTATATCAAAAAGCCTGAGCCGAGAATAAAGGGTTTGAATACGAGCTGCTAATAACCAAAACGCCTGTACCGCTTCGATATTTTCGGTGGAGGGAAGACGTAATGCGCTGTACAACATGGTGTTGTTTGACAATATTTGAGTGGAATTGTAAACGTCATTAAACGCAGTAAGCAGTTCGTGCTTATTGTATTCGAGTTGAGAATGGCTTTTTTGTTCGATCATTTGCACAGTTTGTTCGTGAGCTTTGTCGAATTCTTTGACGAAATAAAGAAAGGGCACAACCCCAAGCACGACACTAACAAATAGCCATTGAGCTAAGTATTTATAGAAAGAGCGAAACATAGCGGCACATATAAGTTATTGAGTGCATAGTATATCGCTGATATATGAGAAGTCGCTTCCAAATATCTGATATCGTGGAGTACATCAAATTTGTGGGGTAATTCTGTTGATACAAAGAGTAAAAAGAAGCGCACAAGTAGCGAAGAAGCATCATGCGCTTAAGCCTGAAGGCCGTTTTACGTTTTAGAACTGAAAACGAACATTCATGACGATCTGTGGGCCGTAAACGCCGTTGTTTTTGGTTTCAGCTCCTAACGATAATTGTTCGGTAGAGTGAAAACGTAATCCAGCGCAAAATACCGAGTGTTCATCGTTCTTACCCAGTTTAATATTGGCTTCAATTTGGCTCGATAACCAGATCCGGCTGCCAATATTAAACTCCAACTGGGTTTCGCTTTTGCCACCCTGTTCATCGGTAGGTCTAATGTGGTGAACAAGCATTTGTCCGTAGACATCAGCAAATTGGTTTATTGGACCGTTAAAGCCAATTCCGCCAGCGGCATCCCAATCTCCGTCAAATCTCGAATCGTAACGAGCGACCAGGTGTGTGTTATCGGTTAAATAAGTACTAAATTCTGCACCTGAGGATTCAGGGCTGATAGCGGTTCTGACTTCAAAGAAGTTATAATTAAAATTGTTAGCTTGCGCAGAGAAAGAAAGAACGCATGACAAACCGACTAGGCCTAGTGAGTACGCTTTTTTATACATGTACGCTTCGTCCTGAAAAGATGAAAATTAAGCTGAATAAGATACAGCAATGGCCTGCAAATTACAGGCCATTTTCACAAAAAAATCCATCTTATTTTTTATGTTTTACCATCAAGAGAGCAATAAACAGTAATGATTATAGAACTTGGATCTGATCCACTTCGATTTCAGGTGTCAGTCCTCCTTCATATTCGCCATAAAGACGAACCTTAGTCTCGGCATTGAGTGGCGCTGTGAAGTGGATGTCATCATCCAGTTCTACTTGAATCTCACCGTTGCCATCACTGAATACGAATGTGTCTTTTCTGATTTGACGAATCAACTTTCCTTCAACCACAACATGCTTTTCTGTAAACATATTGGTGTCTTTTAGCAACGATTCCACAGACGTAAGTTCGATAGGACCATTGTAATTGATGGTATTACTGTTTTGGTTATGGTTACCTGCAAAAGCGAAAACAGGAGCAACAATCATCGAAGCTGCTAGGGCTAGTGTTGTACGTTTCATTTTTAATTCCTCTATGGGTTTGTTGTTTTGATGAAGCGATTTAAACACTAAGATGTTGAACACACTCTGAGCGGAACATTAATATTCCATTCATTTTATTGAGTGAGTAGCAGCTGTGACGGTATGATTACCAGCAAACGCCTATCGTAGAGTTAATATGGAATCAACATTAAGGTCATTGATGGTGCAGGGCACCACTTCCGACGCTGGAAAAAGTGTACTAGTTGCAGGCTTATGCCGAGTGTTAGCACGTCGAGGAATAAAAGTAGCCCCTTTTAAGCCGCAAAACATGGCGCTCAATAGTGCGGTGACGGCCGATGGTGGCGAAATCGGGAGAGCGCAAGCTGTTCAGGCTCAAGCGTGTGGCGTTGAGCCATCGGTACACATGAACCCTGTATTACTCAAGCCAAATTCAGACATGGGTGCGCAGGTTATCCTACAAGGCAGAGCGCTCTCTAATATGGAAGCAACGGGTTATCACGATTATAAGAAAGTCGCGATGAATACTGTGCTTGATTCCTACGCTCGGTTACAAGCCGAGTATCAAAGTGTCATGATTGAAGGGGCGGGAAGCCCGGCTGAAATCAACCTACGCGAAAATGACATTGCTAACATGGGGTTTGCTGAAGCGGCCGATGTACCTGTGATTATCATTGCCGATATTGATAAAGGCGGTGTATTTGCTCATCTGTATGGCACGTTAGCACTGCTTTCTGAATCGGAACAGCTGCGTGTAAAAGGGTTTGTGATTAACCGCTTTCGAGGTGATATCGCGTTACTGCAATCTGGCCTTGATTGGTTAGAAGCAAAAACGGGTAAACCCGTCATTGGTGTGCTGCCTTATTTACATGGCTTTGATTTAGAAGCTGAAGATGCGATCACTCAAGCGCAAACCCTCAGCAGCAACAGTAAATTGAATATTGTGGTGCCAGTATTAACTCGCATTAGTAACCATACTGATTTTGATGCGTTGCGTTTAAATCCTGATGTTGACTTACGTTATGTGGGAAATGGTGAACGGATCGAAAATGCGGATCTGATTCTGCTTCCGGGCAGTAAATCTGTAAGGGACGATCTTGCGTATCTTCGCTCGCAAGGTTGGGATCAGGATATCAAACGTCACTTGCGTTTCGGAGGCAAAGTGATGGGCATTTGTGGTGGTTACCAAATGTTAGGTCGGGTAATTCGCGATCCACTCGGCGTTGAAGGTGAAGCGGGCGAAAGTGAAGGACTGGGGTTGTTGAACGTCAGTACAGAACTCACCGCTGAAAAAACGCTCAGGAATGTTCAAGGCGAGCTTATTTTACCGCAAGGTAAAGCGAAGGTCTCAGGCTACGAGATCCACGTTGGACGCACAACGCTCGATGATGCATCATCCTCAGCAATCATCACGTTAGACAATGGCAACCGTGACGGTTTATTAAGTGATTGCCAGCAAGTGTTGGGGACTTACATGCACGGAATTTTTGATAGTTTTCCTGCAACTGAGCTTATCTGTCGCTGGGCTGGTGCCACTGATATAAGTTATTACGATCATGTGGCGCAAAAAGAACAAGCCATTAACCGCATTGCGGATGCGATTGAAGAGCATTTGAACTTGGCCTTATTATGGCCAGAATTAACGGAGCGTTAACATGAGAAAAATACTGCTCTCTATCGTCGCCATGCTGTGCTGTACGGCGGTTTATGCACAAGAGAAAATCACTGTTTATGCAGCGTCATCCATGACGAATGCGGTTAATGAATTGATTGCGGCTTACCAGCCGAAACAACCGTTAGATATTGTGCCCGTTTATGCGGGTTCATCCGCGCTTGCTCGTCAAATTGAGCAAGGTGCACCAGCGGATATTTTCATTTCAGCCAATGATAACTGGGTTACTCACTTGCTTAACAAGAACATTGTGACGAGCGATAAGGTCACATTGTTGGCTGGAAATCAGCTGGTGCTTATCGCCCCTCAATCGTCGAAACTCAATTCGCTGGTGGTAAATGATGTTGCGGCATGGCTTGACGCCTTAAACGGTTCACGTTTAGCGATAGGTAACACAATGGCGGTGCCTGTGGGAATGTATGCCAAAGAGGCACTAGAAAAGTTAAAAGTGTGGTCGTCGCTCGCCCCTATGCTGGCTCAAACCAATAACGTACGTTTAGCGCTTGCGCTAGTGGAACGTCAAGAAGCCGCACTTGGTATTGTATATAAGACGGATGCATTGATGAGCAATAAGGTCAAAGTGGTACACGAATTTGATTCAAGCCTACACAGCGCCATCCATTATCCTTTAGTGCAGCTAACTGAGCGTGATACGGTGAATCAATTCATGCTTTTTTTACGCAGCGATCAAGCAAAAAGTATCTTACAGAACTACGGTTTTAGCGTGATAACAGGAACGGATTCCTTTGCTTTCTGAATATGAATGGGTTGCACTGCAACTGAGCTTAAAAGTCGCGATTTATACCGTGCTTTGGCTTTTACCGCTGGGAATGTTTTTTGCGTGGCTACTCGCCAGAAAGCAGTTTTGGGGTAAAAGTATATTGGATAGCCTAGTGCATTTGCCGCTCGTTTTACCGCCAGTGGTCGTGGGGTATCTTCTGTTGATCACCATGGGTAAACAAGGCGTAATTGGGCAGTGGCTTGATAATATGTTTGGCTTGCGTTTCAGCTTCAGTTGGCGTGGAGCCGTGTTGGCGTGTGTCATCATCGCACTGCCCTTGATGGTTCGTGCGATTCGTTTAAGCCTTGAAAGCGTCGATCCTAAGTTAGAGCAAGCGGCTCGAACCTTAGGCGCTTCACCACTCAAAGTTTTTTTGACCATTACATTACCCTTAACGATACCCGGGCTGATCACTGGCGCGATGCTCTCTTTTGCTCGCAGCCTAGGTGAGTTTGGAGCCACCATTAGCTTTGTGTCCAATATTCCCGGTGAAACACAAACGCTTCCTCTTGCGATGTATAACTTTTTAGAAACGCCAGGAGCCGAAATGGAAGCGATGCGTTTGTGTATTATCTCCATCGCGATTGCTTTGGCTTCGTTATTCATTTCTGAAGTGATTAGCCGCCGAATGACTCGGCGCTTAGGGACTCAATGATGAGTGGGTTAAAGATTCAATTTGAAAAACAGTTAGGTGATATCAAGCTTAATGCGGATTTGGTTTTACCAAGCCGTGGTATTTGTGCTGTTTTCGGGCGTTCAGGGGCGGGTAAAACCTCCTTCATCAATATTATTAGTGGATTGGTGAAGCCTGAACTTGGTGAAATCGAGATCAATGGCCGCATCCTATTTAGTCAACGAAAAAAGATTAACTTGCCTGTTGAAAAGCGCAATGTTGGTTACGTTTTTCAAGATGCTCGATTGTTTCCACATTACACCGTTCATGGCAATTTAAACTATGGTGTCAAAAAAAAGGATGCCGACCACTTCGCCGCTATCGTAAAATTATTGGCTTTAGCGCCATTACTTACACGTTATCCGCATGATTTATCGGGTGGGGAGAAACAGCGAGTAGCGATTGGCCGAGCCTTACTATCCAAACCCGATATTTTATTGATGGATGAGCCGTTGGCATCACTCGATATGCCGCGCAAACGTGAAGTGATGCCTTTTTTGGAAGAACTGGCTCATAGCGTGCACATTCCAATTCTCTATGTGACGCACAGCATGAATGAAATTTTGCGTCTGGCTAATCATTTAGTTGTGTTAGAGCAGGGCGCTGTGCTGATAAGCGGTGAGCTAGAGCAAGTGTGGTCTTCAAATTATATGCGACCTTGGCAATCATTTGCCGACCAAAGCAGTCTGTTTTCTGCCCACATCTGCCAGCACAACAAAGATTATGCGCTCACACAGGTCTCGCTTGCAGATGATGTCAAACTTTGGGTGCAATATGTGGAAGGCGAGGTAGGCTCTGCACTGCGATTACAGATCCGTGCGAATGATGTTTCGGTGGCGCTTGATAAGCCAAATCAGACGTCAATTCGTAATATTCTGCCTGCGCAGATTTGCCAGCTTGAAAAGCAGCCTCAAGGTACTGATAAACAGAGTGTGGGGATAAAACTCAAGTTAGGCGAAGGGTGTTACCTGTGGGCTACGGTAACCAAATGGGCGGCCGATGAGCTGCAATTGGATGTTGGCGATTCGCTGTATGTGCAAATTAAAGGCGTGAGCGTGTCGCAGCGTGATATCGTCTTAACGCATTAATGTTTTTCATTATTAATGTATTGATTCAATAACCTAAGCCTCTCTTATCTCGAGTTCAGGTTCAATAGAAAAAGCCGTCATATAAAATTGACGGCTTTATGCTCAATGGTGTGCGTTTTATTTTGCAAACACGTCTTTAAAGTCGCGTTTTAGAATCGGGTCGCGGCGTGCTTTTTTGATCTGTTTAACCATATCTTTCACACAGTTATGCAGCACTTGATCAAGAAGCTCTGCTCGGTACTCTTCTTTATCTTGGTCTGTCATCTCTTTCGGTAAATTCAATGTTGGGAACTCCTCCATGACATTGACACCGGCAAAAGCTTGGCTAACAGAGATCAACGCATGAAACTGTTCAAAATTATCCAACACATTTTGCGCACTGGCTGGTAGAGAGTTCCAAGACTCGCGTACCGCTTCTTCAGAGACTTCATGTATAGACACGACCATGTAGTACATCTCTTGTGGCACTTGATCAAATTCAATTACTTGGCGCAATTCTGGCGAGATGGCGTCTAAGTCCACTACAGGTTGTTCGGTTTGCTTTACTTCAGACATGAAGATATCTCTTTAGGGGAAAAGCTACATGCTAAAAATTTATAGCGAAAAGTCAATATTGTGCGCAAAATTAAACAAAGAAAGTGAATAAATCTATGTTATACGTAAGCATATGATTGAAATTTAAAGGGGTTACAGATGGTAAGTTCGGGCTCTTCTATGAGGATCTTACTGGTCGATGACGTACAACTGGATCGAATGCAACTCACCATTCGTCTTAAGCAGCTCGGTCATCACGTGGAGGCGGTTGCCAGTGGACAAGCGGCATTGGATAGCTATTGCCAATTTGATCCAGAACTGATTCTGATGGATATTTCGATGCCCGGCATGAATGGTTTTGAATTATCGAAAAAAATACGTCAGCAATACCATGAATGGGTGCCGATTATCTTTTTAAGTGGGCATGATGAACCGTCGATGATCGCGCAAGCGATAGAGGCAGGCGGTGATGATTACTTAACCAAGCCAGTCGATAAACTGGTACTCAACTCCAAATTATTAGCCATGCAGCGTATTGCAAGTATGCGTCGAGAGCTTAAACGCGCAACGGTTAAACTTGAAGAGCTAAATCGTGTTTTGCAGCAGCAAGCAAATGAAGATGGCTTAACACAAGTCTTTAATCGTCGATTTATAGATGACAAACTTAAAGAGATGATCAGTTGGCATGGGCGGCACAAATTTCCAATGAGCCTCATTTTAATCGATGTGGACTATTTCAAACGGTTTAACGATAACTACGGCCATATAGAAGGAGATAACTGCTTGATTACCATTGCGCAAACGGTGAATCAGTTATTTGTGCGCACTGGTGAGTATGTAGGGCGATATGGCGGTGAAGAGTTTTTAGTGCTGCTGGGCAATGCCAATTATGAACAAGCACTGATCGCCGCTGAGCGAATCCAACAATCAATGATCAAGGCACACTATCCTCATCAATACAGCGAAATTGCTGATCATGTCACCTTATCTCAAGGTGTCATCTCGTTAACGCCGAATGGTACTGAGTCTATCGCTAATATTTACAATCTGGCCGACGAAGCCTTGTACCAAGCAAAGCATCAAGGTAGAAATTGCTTTATTTCTTACGATGTTACCAATGCAGTATTAAGCTAATACATACACTTCACTCGCTCTTTTTTGTTAGCACTTAAGCAATATGGTCTACACTAGTACTAACGCTTTGGATTAGAAGTCAGGATGCATATATCAACTTTTTTGGCTTATGGGTGCACTTTATGGACAGATTGCAGTATTTTTCACCAGAGAGGGTGGCGGATATGGTTGGTGAAGAGAATGTGAATGAGATGCTGTGCAGCTATCGAAAAAGCCTGTTGGAAGCTTTGAACAAACTTAGCAGTGCGCTTTGTTGCAACCAAGTTGAGGTGATTCACCACATTTCACACACCATGAAATCGTCATCTCGGTTTGTCGGAGCGGATGTATTAGCATCTGAATTCCAGAAACTTGAAGCCGCAACTGATAATCTAACCAATGTTACTCAAGGCACCGAGTTTTCAATCAGTTCGATCAATGATCAAAGTAAGCTGTTGTTGGACGAAATCAACCAATATATGAATAAATAAAACGATGAAGCTAAGTGAGAATCAAATGGAAAAAGTACATTTGAAAGTCATGTGCATAGATGATGATGTTTTTATGCTTAAAGCCATTGCTCGTTTGATCAGGCGTATTCGTCCAGAATGGGAAATTATACTCGTTTCAGAGCCACTAGATTGGTTGTCAGAATGGAATAAGCATAATTGCCAACCGCCAGCCATTATCATTTCAGATTTACTCATGCCGCATAAATGTGGCGATGAGCTTTTAAAAGAGGTAAAGCAGTCTTACCCGCAAGTAGTGAGAGCTCTTTTAACTGGAAATACGCAGGAGAATTTGCCTCAAAAAGCGCATGCGTATTCCCACTTCGTACTGCCTAAGCCATTCACACAAGAGGACTTTGAACGCTTATTTGAATGCACCGAACGTCTTTATCAAATGCCGTTTAACAGTGAGTGTCGAACTAAACTCGGAAGCTTGAAAGATCTTCCGGTGTTACCCAATTCGATACATCGTTTACAACAAACTATCGCCTCTCCTACTTGTGATCTTCAATCGATCGCAGACACCATTAGCCATGAGCCTGTATTAGTCGCACGAGTGTTTCAAATTGCCAATTCTTCTTACTTAGGTTTTCGTCGAACTACAGATTCACTATCGGAAGCTGTTGGACGTTTAGGCGCGACTTTAGTGGAGAGCATCGCCATATCGTTATTGAGCCATCACGCTAACAGCTTAGTTTCAAAAAAGGCCCACCAAGATATTTCAGAACAGGCGCTGAGGGTGAGCTATATATCCCGTTTACTGGCTAAAAACTTGGGGTACTCCTTACAAGATAAAGATCGGGTGTTTGTCTCAAGCTTGCTTACCGCAATCGGAAAATTGATTTTGATGGAGGAAGGCGCTGATATCCATAATGTTGATTCTTTCTTGGAGCTTCAACAAGAATATGCTGATTACTACATAGTAACGGCATATATGCTGATGATATGGGGATACGGTTCAGAGATTGGAGATATCGTTCTTAATCAAAGTAAGAGTGATTTTTTTTCAGATGACAAATCTGTTGTACTTGGCAGTATTGTGGGGCTTGCAAATCGTATAGAAGCATGTAAGGAAAATGAGAGCTACCAAACACTGATTGACGGTGTACCAAGTTCCATTGCAAGCGTATTAGTTGAGCTAAAACCCATATTTATTGAGTAATTATATAATTACTTTTTTTGGTTAGAGGGAGCGAGCATGGCAATTAAAATTACAATAGCAGACGATTCAAAGATGTCGAGAAAAGCGGTAATGAGGGCGATTCCTGAAGAGTGGGATGTAGAAATCAACGAAGCCCAAAATGGCAAAGAAGCCCTAGTCAATTACCAAAATGGGTGCGCTGAAGTGATGTTTTTAGATTTGACGATGCCAGAAATGGATGGCTTCCAAGTCCTTGAATATTTGCATAGCATTGATGCTAAAAGTATTGTCATTGTCATTAGTGCCGATATTCAACCTTTTGCTCAGCAGCGCGTAAGAGAACTCGGTGCAGTCACCTTTTTGCAAAAACCACTTGACCCAGCACAGCTAAAACAAACATTGCACGAGGTAGGACTATTATGACAATGGCACTTTCAGAAGACCATAAAGACGCCCTGCAAGAATTTATGAATATCTCAATGGGCAGAGCAGCAAATAAACTTGCTACCTTGCTTAATTTGCACGTCACTATATCTGTACCCAGTATTGGAGTGGCAACGGATGAGGATTTAGCGCAACTGCAATCTTATGAAACCGATTATTACTACACTCGGCAGTCTTTTTTTGGTGGCATGGATGGTGAGTTAGTGACCTTAATGAGCAGAAAAGGCTGTGAACAGATAGTGAGCGATCTAAAACAATCAACAGGTGATGCTCAAGATGTCGTGAGCCTAGAAGAGAGCATTTTAGATATCTCGAATATTTTATCTGGTGCAAGTCTAAAGGGTCTATGTCAGCAAATAGACATAAAAACTAAAATTCAGTCTCCAGTGCTGTTTTATCCGTCAACACAGCCGCTCCCCATTTCTCAGTGGAAGCTATCTTTAATTATGGAAATCTCTTTTTTAGTCGAAAAAGCGTCATTCTCTGCTAAAACCATCATCTGTTTTGCAGACAACGAATTGGATAAGGTACTCATTCACCTCGATGAGTTGATGTAGGAGTTTGGAATGGGAAAAAGCCGCTTACTGCTTTCTGATCTGCTGGATCAACTCTCTTTTGCGTTGTGCATAGTACGGCAGGATTACATTATCGTGAAAGCGAATGACTATTTCCAATCCCGAGTCATTTTTGATGGTGATGTGATGCAAGGAAAGAACATACTTGAACTATTTCCCCATTCCGCAGACTACCTTAAACGAAAAATTGATACGGCATTGGTGATTGAAACTTCAAGCTTTAGTAGCTGGGAGCAAAAGCCTCATCTACTGCCCTTTAAAAGCTCCCGCCCTGTATCGGGCGAAGAAGATCAGATGTATCAAGATTTGGAGATCATCCCTATTCATAGTGAAGATGGGACCATCGAGCATGTTTGTATATGTGTCTATGATGTAACGATACAAGCTAGCCAGCAGCAGGAACTTAAACGCATTTCTTATCAATTAGAGCAAGAACATCAAGCGCAAAAAGTGTTGATTAAAAAACTCGAAGATGCTCAAGGACAACTACTGCAATCAGAGAAAATGGCCTCTATTGGGCAGCTTTCGGCAGGCATTGCTCATGAGATCAATAATCCAGTGGGTTTTATCACATCCAATATTCAAACACTTAGTGACTATTTTCAAACGCTAGCCGCCGTTTTAGAAGGGATAAAACAACAGGTTTCACAAGCAAATAATACCGTTTTAGCGGCAAAGTGTGAGTCATTACTACAAGAGAAACAGATTGATTTTATTTTAGAAGATACGGCTGATTTGATTTCAGAATCACTAGAAGGTTCATCTCGAGTAATGGCCATTGTGAAAAATTTAAAAGAGTTTTCACACGTTGATGGTTCTGAATGGAGCTACGCAAATTTGGAAAACTGTATCGAATCAACGCTGAAAATCATCAATAACGAAATCAAATACAACATTACTTTAGAGAAAATATATCAAGAAAACGTGCCTGAAGTGTATTGCCAGCCAATGCAGATTAACCAAGTCCTTCTTAATATTCTTGTCAATGCAAGTCAGGCGATTGTCGGAGAAGGCACCATCACCATCTCATTAGCCAAGTTAAATGAGAAACAGGTTGAAATTCGCATTAAAGATACGGGAAGCGGTATTCCTGATGCGATTAAAGATCGCATCTTTGAACCCTTCTTTACCACCAAAGCGGTTGGGTCCGGCACAGGATTAGGTTTATCAGTTTCGTACGGGATCATCAAAGGTCATAAAGGCACCATTGCAGTTCATAGCGAAGTTAATAAAGGTACTGAATTCATCATTACGTTACCGATAGACGCAGTCGAATTGGCTACACTAGCAATAGAGTGAAAATGATCGTTATCTGATTAGGGAGTATGCATGTGAGTAAAACCCAGCAACAGGAAGAGAATAGACGCTTTCAAGAAGAACACAGCTTGGACTCAACATTTCACTACGTCGTACTTTCTTTGCTAGGAGTTATGTTTTCAAATCAATCACAAGAAGACAAGTTAGATCAGTTTATTACTCATGTTCAGCCTTTATTCCCTAATACACATATCGTGCTATTTTCTTACAATTCTGAGCAGAGGCTCAAGATACTGCGTTCTAGTTTTCCAATCACCGATGCAATGAAGTTAGGCACATACCCGGCCTTAGCCGATACGGAGTTTAGTTACTTCCCTGATTTAGCCAATGATGCGGGGAAATTCTCAGACTATCACAATGACTTTCCTGTTTGGAAAAGTGGCGTTACCTTTTCCGTCTCCTCACTGACGCGGCGCTATAGCCTGTTTCTTGCGCGAACAACGCTGAATGCTTTTGACTTAAGTGAATTAGAAAAAATCCAAGAAGGCATGTTACTGGTTGAGATGGCCTTAAAATTACTGTCGTCTATGCGGGAGAGTAGTAGTGATCTTCAACGAAATGAGCAAGATGCAAAAAGGGTTTCTTTAGGTAAATTGGCTGCCGGTGTTGCGCATGAAATCAATAATCCACTCGGCTTTGTGATGAGTAATTTCAACACGTTAAGTTCCTATCTTGCCCAAGTGAAGGCACACCCAGAGATCCAGCAGATCAACGACCGTCAGTTGGCAGAAATACTTGATGATAGCGAGTCTATCATTGTGGAAAGTTTAGAGGGGCTTTCGCGTATTAAAAACATTGTAGCGAGCTTGAATGTGTATTATCACGAGTCCAAATTATCAGTTGGAATGGTCGATTTAAGAGACGTGGTTAGCTCTGCAACTAATATGGTGTTGGGTGAAATGAAGCTGAAAGCACGCTTAAATTATGAACCTCCTCAAATACCATTTTATGTTCTAGGGCAAACCCATAAGCTCCAACAAGTACTGATTAATTTGTTAGTCAATGCGTTACAGTCATTCTCTCATACTGATGGTGAAGTCACTGTCGCCTTGTATATGGAAAACAGCTTATTAATCGAGAATAAATCGAGTGTCTGTCTATCTGTATGCGATAACGGTAAAGGCATTTGTCCGGAAGATTTAGTGTACGTTTTTGATCCTTTTTTTACCACCAAGCGTATCGGTGATGGCGCAGGACTTGGATTATCTGTTGCGAAAGAAATCATAGAAGAGCACCTCGGAAAAATTGAAATTCAGTCGACGATAGGTCAAGGAACCTGCGTCTATATTCGTTTACCGCTTTATGTTGCACCTCATCATTCGATGAAAGGATTGGGGTAATTGTATGTTTCGATATAAAGAAATTCTGCTTGTAGATGATGAGCCAGCGGTACTTAAAGCTTTAACTCGTGAATTCAAACCGCATTTTTCTGTGGTTCATTGTGCGAGTAGCGGCCTTGAGGCTCTGACTATTTTAGAGCGGCACCCTATCGAAATTGTGATTTCTGATTATCGAATGCCTAATATGGATGGGACAGAGCTGGTCGTCAATATTCGTAATAAGTATCCTCATGTTGTAACCATTATTCTCTCTGGTCAAGCTGACATCAAAGGTTTGTCTCGTGCTTTGAACGAAGGGAAATTGCATCGTTTTCTCCAAAAACCATGGGATAGAGAGGAGCTGATTGAAACCATCCGTTTGAGTTTATTGGAGCGTGAAGCATTGCTAGGTAGTGATGTGCTGACGAACTTAAAAAACCGGCGTACGTTAGATGAACAGATTATCGAATTGAAAAAACATGGTGACTCCTCATACGCTTTGGTCATGGTGAATATTGCTAATCTAGACGAAATTAACCATCAATACGGCGGAGCGCTTGGTAATCAATTTATTAAAACGCTGGCGTGGTATCTGAGTGATGGTAATACAGAGCCGGAAACCATATATCGCTACAAAGATAAGCTGTTTATGTGCATTCCATACAGCCCCAAAGGTTATCAAGTTGTGATGCGCCTATGTTCGCGACTCTCTCAGCCTGTTGAAGTCGACACACATCTTATTAAAACCAGATACACGGTTTTGCTCTGTGATGTTAAATCGTTGCATCAAGTCGATGATATATCTATTGCTGACCTTAATGAACGCTCGCGAGTGCGTTTGCATCATCAACTGCCGATTTACTGGCTCGATAATGATCCTCAATCCCGAGAGTTATTGGCGCTATTTTCCGTATTAAACGATATCGATAGACGCTATTTCTGCGCTTTTTATCAGCCGCAACTGTCGACGGTAACTGGTGATGTTTGTGGATTTGAAGCATTAGCTAGGCGCAAAACAGTTGAGAATGAGTGGCAATATCCAGCCAGCTTCTTACCCATAATTGAGCAGTATGGTTTAACTAAAGTGTTGACCGAAAAAATATTGGAAGACGTACTGATGTTCATCAAACAACATCAGAAACTAATTAAAGATCGAAATATCAGTGTTAATGTGCCTGGGAACATGTTGATAAATGGGCAATTTTACGAATTATTGACTAAGCTAACTACAAAGCTCAGTTGCGGTTTGAATAACTTGTCAATAGAGATAACGGAGCATGACTTTATTGAGGATTTTATTCAGGCGAAACAAGAACTCAGTAAACTGAAAGGGTTGGGATTGAGCTGTGCACTGGATGATTTTGGAACTGGATATGCGGGCTATGAATATCTGTGCGAAATGCCTTTCGATGTACTTAAAATTGATGGACGATTTGTTCAAGCAATTGGTAAATCAGCGTCCAATGAAGTTATTCTGAGGGCAATGATAGACAGTGCTGAATCACTTGAAATGGGAGTGATCGCCGAATGGGTTGATACTCAGGAGCAAGCGGATAAATTGAAAACCTTGGGCTGTTCCATTATCCAGGGGCATTTGGTGAGTCAGGCATTATCATCAGACGACGTGGTCAGTTATTTGTCTAGAATGGAGGAGGAACGATGGAAAATGTCGCACAAAAAATAGCGATTGGTGGTGATAGACTTAGCCTTCTGCTGCTAGATGATGAGAGCGAAATTCTAAAATCACTAACGAGGGTTTTGCGTACAGATTATGACATAGTTTCTTTTAATAGCGGAAAGGAAGCCTTGGAATATTTAGAGCAACATGAGGTCTCTATTATTATCTCTGATATGCGGATGCCAGAGATGGATGGTGCCGATTTTCTCGCAAAATCAAAAGAATTATATCCTGAGACGATTCGTATCCTGCTTACTGGATATAGTGATATTCAGTCAACCGTCAGGGCAGTAAATTCCGGCGGAATTCATACCTATATTGGCAAACCATGGGATAACGAAAACCTAAAATTGATCGTTTCAAAAGCAGCGGAGTTTTATCGTCTGACAAAAGAGCGAGAACATTTGGCTATCGAGTTAGAAAAACGCAATAGCGAGCTCGAAGTGGTGAATCTAGCCTTGGAGGACAATAATCGTAAGCTGGCTGAATTTAATCAAGATTTAGAGCAGAAGGTAAAAGAGAGAACGTTAGAGCTGCAATCATCTAATAAAAAGTTAGAACATTTATTGATAAGTCGTAACAAGACGTTTAAAGATATACTAGGTATGGTTACTGCTATCATTCAATACCGAACGGGACACCCAGCCGATCACGCAGAGCGTATTGCCAACCAAGCGAAGGTAGTAGCGCAGCGGTTAAAACTACCTGAAAGCCAAGTAAGTCATGTCTATTTGTGTGGTTTGATGCACCAAATAGGATTAATCGGTGCGAAAGATAAAGAACTTGAAAAGTTGATTGTTGATCCAGAAACCTCAATTCCTCAGAGTCCTAATGCCAATTCTGTATTAGGTGCCGAGATTTTAGGCCGAATTAAGCGCTTTGAACCACTAGTTGAGATCATTCGCCACCAAGATGAGTTGTATGACGGTACTGGTAAGCCAGGCCATTTACATGGTGAAGAAATACCTTTGTGTTCACGTATTATTAAAGTGGTTAAAGATTATGACTACTATATTGCATCACTAAATAATCCACGTCGTATGCATACCAAAAGTGCGCAGAGTTATATAAAAGAGCAGGCTGGAACCTTATATGACCCTACAGTCGTGGATGCTTTTTTAATGGTAGTAACTTCGTTAAAACACTTGGAGGATGGCCTAGAATTGTGCATTGGTTTGAGTGAAGTGAAACCGGGTATGAAAATTAAGCGTGATTTGTACTTACCCAATGGAAACTTAATGTTGACCGCTGGCAATCAAATTAACTCAGCTTTGTTGGCGAAATTAAAAGAGCTTGAAGAACAGACTAATATGCCAATCGCGGTTTACATCGGTTAACTTAAAAAGAGTGCCGCATCAGCAGCACTCAATTGAATCTTTTATTGTTTTGCAAACAGATAAGTACGGAACCCACCAATCAAGTTACGTGCTTTAAAGCCATTATTGGCCAGTTGGCGGTAGGCTACATTACCGCGCAACCCGACTTGGCAATAAATGATGATCTCTTTGTCTTTAGGCAGTTCATCCATACGTTGACGAAGTTGGTCAACCGGAATATTGATGTCGCCTTTGAGATGATTACCATTTTCACGTTCACTTGGATTACGTACATCCAAAATAATATGCGTGTCACTTAGCGAATCGATTTGATCAAAATGGATGGCTTTTGCATCGCCTTTCATTATATTTGTCGCGACAAAAGCTGCTTGGTTAATCACATCTTTCGCGCTGCCGTATGGTGGCGCGTAAGTCAGCTCTAAGTGTTGTAGTTGTTCTACTGTCATACCTGCACGTTGAGCGACAGCCATCACGTCGATACGCTTGTCGATGCCATCTTTACCAACCGCTTGTGCCCCGAAGATTTTGCCTGATTTTGGATCGAACAGCATTTTGAACGACACCACTTCAGCGCCCGGATAGTAGCTCGCATGGCTGGCTGTGTGAACGTACACTTTTTCGTAATCAACGCCGTCACGTTTTAGTTGCTTCTCATTTTTGCCTGTGGATGCCACGGCTAAGTCGAATATTTTACAGATTGCGGTTCCTTGTGTTCCTTGATAGGTTTCGTTACGACCAAGCATGTTATCAGCTGCCATGCGACCTTGGCGATTGGCAGGGCCTGCGAGTGGAACCAGCGTTTGTTTGCCTGTAACAAAATCCTTTTCTTCGATCGCATCGCCGACGGCGTAAATCGCTGGATCGCTGGTCTGCATCTGTTCGTTCACCCAAATGCCACCAAGTTCACCGAGTTGTAAGCCCGCTTCAGCAGCCAGTTTGGTTTCTGGACGCACACCAATCGCCATAATCAGGATGTCAGTGGTGAGTATTTCACCATTGCTGAGCACAAGATCCAGTTCACCTTCGATGTGTTTGTGCTCCAGAGTTTCACCCGATTCTGTGCTAGGTAACGTCGCCGCTGGTTTATATTCGACCGATTTTAAGGCAACACCTAAACGTAAATCGATGCCTTTAGCGCGAATCTCCGCATGAGCAAAGCCCGCCATTTCACTATCGACAGGTGTCATTACCTGATCAGCCATTTCGATCAGCGTGGTTTTGATACCGAGGTGATGGAACGCTTCCATCATTTCCAAACCGATAAAACCACCGCCGACGACAGTTGCATGCTCAGGTTTATTCATTTGCAGCGTCTGGATGATTTTATCCATATCTGGAATGTTGCGCAGCGAATGGGTCAGTGGGTTTTGAATCCCAGGAATCGACGGGACAATAGGACCCGCTCCAGGGGAAAGCAGCAAAAAATCATAACTTTCTTGGTACTCTGACTGATCGAGCAGATTGCGTACAGTGATGGTTTTCGCTGCACGATTAATGCGCAGCACTTCATTCATAGTGCGCACATCTACATTAAAACGCGCTAAAAAGCTTTCCGGTGTTTGTAGCAGCAAATTGCTGCGCTCTTTGATGTCACCGCCGATGTGATATGGCAAGCCACAGTTAGCAAATGAAACGAAGGGGCCCCGCTCAAACATAATGATTTCAGCTTCTTCGCTGAGTCGACGAGCACGAGCCGCTGCGGATGCACCACCCGCGACACCACCAATAATCACAATCTTAGTCATAAATTACTCCAGTAAAATTAAACAAAAGCGGCATGGTAAGGTAAGTAAATCCTCAGTGCAGGCCAAGCTTTTTCAAGAAAAAGGCCGCTGGACAAATCCCTGTGAAAGCGCTTTGAATTAAGTTCACTCCAACAAATACCGTTAGCCAAATAAAGTTTGAATGGACAAACACAGTTAAAACGATCGACAGCAGTACCATGCTGCCCGCCAATATTCTTACCCCATTTTCAATCGTCATGTTGTTACCCTCCGTTGTAAATTAAAGTCACTATAAATTTATTGATTAGCAATGTCTAATGTTAATTTATCTAATTTTGGATAAGCTAAATAAGCGTTGACTAAAGCTCATTCATTAGTATTATCTAATTAAATGCAATGCGAAGGGGGAATGATGGAGATCACATCAGTCAATGTGGAGCAAATGAAAACAAATGCGATAGAGGTTTCAGAGTTGCTTAAAACGATGGCCCATCCTGAGCGTTTGATGGTGCTTTGCCAGTTAATTAATGGTGAGGTGGGCGTTGGAGAATTGCAGCAAAGCTCGATGTTAAGTCAATCAGCCTTTTCGCAACATTTAACCGTGCTTCGTAAGCAAAATATGATCAAAGCAAGAAAGGAGTCGCAGCAAGTCTTCTATTCGCTATCGGATCCGCGGGTTGTACAGCTTATTCAAAGTTTGCAGACCGTTTTTTGTAATTAGTTCATTTGTCATAGGTTAAAAGGATAAATAATGTTGTTTTCTATTCCTTGGGAATCGTTGTTAGGTGGTGTTTTACTAGGGATATCAACTTCACTCATGTTGCTGTTTAACGGCAAAATTGCTGGGATAAGTGGGGTATTAACGGGATTGATGACGCCTAAAACGCGTGATTTTGCATGGCGTTTGTTATTTGCACTTGGCATGGTAACCGGTGGTGCTATTGCCGTTTGGTTTTTAAATGCACAAGTGCCGCAAACTTTTAACTTTAATAACGGTGTTTTGGCGCTTGCTGGCCTATTAGTTGGGGTAGGCACTCGATTAGGAAATGGTTGCACCAGTGGCCATGGTATCTGTGGTGTTGGCCGACTATCCACTCGCTCTATTGCGGCGACAGGTACCTTCATGGGCGTTGCTGCCATTACTGTGTTTGTACGCCTTCATCTTCTATAAGTGAGTCAAAATGAATCAGATGTTGTTTAGATTAACCTCGTTAGTGGCAGGTATTTTGTTTGGTGCGGGTATGGTTATCTCAGGAATGGCCAATCCAGCCAAAGTCGTAGGTTTTTTGGATGTGGCTGGTGCTTGGGATCCAAGCTTAATGTTTGTGATGGGAGGTGCATTGGCCGTTTTTATGCCGACCTATTTCATCGTTATTAAAGCAAGACAGCAGCCTATAAACGCAGAAAAATTCTGTTTAGCGACGACTCGCAGTGTTGATACCCGGCTTATCTCTGGTGCTGCGATTTTTGGGTTAGGTTGGGGATTAGTGGGCATCTGTCCAGGGCCAGCAC
>NZ_CAWNTB010000173.1:0-21719 GCF_963877065.1 Vibrio sp. V01_P9A10T6 | reverse complement strand
ATATAGATCTTATATATTATTAACTTACCAAGCTCAGATTAAAAAAGCAGAAAAGCGATTTTCTAGCCAGTGGAAAGCAGGTAGAATACGCCTCTTTTGTCAGTCCATGCTTCATTGAATACCTGAGGTCGGTTCATGCTTTATCACGAAAAATTTGACGTCATTGTGGTCGGTGGTGGCCATGCTGGAACGGAAGCCGCTCTCGCTGCAGCTCGTACTGGTCAAAGTACGCTATTGCTTACCCATAACATTGAGACTCTAGGACAGATGTCGTGCAATCCTGCGATCGGCGGAATTGGTAAAGGACATCTGGTTAAAGAAGTCGATGCCATGGGCGGTCTAATGGCACAAGCGATTGATCATGCAGGTATTCAATTTAGAACACTCAATGCCTCAAAAGGGCCAGCGGTTCGAGCGACTCGAGCCCAAGCAGATCGTGCGCTTTACAAATCGTATGTGCGTGATGTGCTTGAAAACACGCCAAACTTAACTTTGTTCCAACAAGCGGTCGATGATCTTATCGTTGAAAATGATCGTGTAATGGGCGTTGTGACTCAAATGGGCCTCAAATTCCACGCCAAAGCGGTGGTATTGACGGTAGGCACCTTCCTTGGTGGAAAGATCCACATTGGTCTTGAAAACTTCTCAGGAGGCCGCGCAGGAGATCCTCCATCGATCGCATTAGCGCAACGTTTACGTGAACTGCCGTTTCGAGTCGATCGTTTAAAAACGGGTACGCCACCAAGGATCGATGCGCGTAGCGTGGACTTCTCAGTGTTAGAAACACAACACGGTGATAACCCAACGCCTGTTTTTTCCTTCATGGGACAACGTGAACAGCATCCACGTCAAATACCATGCTACATCACGCATACCAACGATAAAACGCATGATGTGATCCGTGCCAATCTTGATCGTAGTCCGATGTACGCAGGTGTCATCGAAGGTATCGGCCCACGCTACTGCCCATCGATCGAAGACAAAGTCATGCGTTTTGCCGACAAAAATAGCCATCAAATTTTTATCGAGCCTGAAGGTTTGACCACGACAGAACTCTACCCTAACGGTATTTCCACCAGCTTACCGTTTGATGTACAAGTGCAGATCGTTCGCTCAATGAAAGGGTTTGAAAACGCACATATTGTTCGTCCGGGTTACGCCATCGAGTACGATTTTTTCAATCCACAAGATTTAAAACAAACCTATGAAACCAAATTCATCAGTGGTTTGTTCTTTGCTGGTCAAATCAACGGCACCACCGGATACGAAGAAGCGGCAGCGCAAGGGTTAATGGCTGGTTTGAATGCAAGCTTATTTAGCCAAGAAAAAGAAGGCTGGAGTCCACGCCGTGATCAAGCTTACATGGGCGTATTGATCGATGATCTTTCCACTATGGGTACCAAAGAACCTTATCGCATGTTTACCTCTCGCGCTGAATATCGCTTACTGCTACGCGAAGATAACGCCGATTTGCGTTTAACCGAAAAAGCCAGAGAGTTAGGTTTAGTCGATGATGTGCGCTGGGCGCGTTTTAATCAAAAAATGGAAAACATGGAAATCGAGCGTCAACGTTTGAAACAAACGTGGATGAACCCGAACTCCGTTGGTGTTGATGCACTGAATGCGTTGCTCAAAACTCCCATGTCTCGTGAAGCAAGTGGTGAAGATCTACTACGTCGACCTGAAATCACCTATCAACAGCTCACGTCGCTTGAGTCATTTGCACCTGCATTGAACGATAGTGAAGCGGCTGAGCAAGTTGAAATTCAAATCAAATACGATGGTTATATTCAGCGTCAGCAAGATGAGATCGACAAATCATTGCGCCATGAGCACACTAAATTGCCGCTGGATCTTGACTATAAACAGGTCAAAGGCTTGTCCAACGAAGTGATCCTTAAGCTTAACAATGCCAAGCCTGAAACAGTTGGTATTGCCTCTCGTATTTCTGGTATTACACCTGCTGCTATTTCTATCTTATTGGTTTATTTGAAAAAGCAAGGTGTACTGAAGAAAGGGGAAGACGCCGCATGAGCGAGTTAAGAACGCGTCTCGATGATTTAATTGGTCAAATCGATCTCGAGGTCAATGAGCAGCAACGTAGCCAATTAGTCGGTTACGTGGAACTGCTGAATAAATGGAACAAAGCCTACAATCTCACCTCTGTGCGCGATCCTATGGATATGTTGGTGAAACATATTTTAGATAGTATAGTGGTAAGTCCTCACTTACAGGGTGAGCGTTTTATCGACGTTGGTACTGGGCCTGGTTTACCTGGTATACCTCTCGCTATCATGAATCCTGATAAAACCTTTTACTTACTCGATAGTTTGGGTAAGCGCATTCGTTTTATTAAACAAGTTCTGCATGAGCTTGGTATTAAAAATGTGACCACGATTCAAAGTCGAGTCGAAGAGTTTCAGCCTGAAGTAAAATTTGATGGCGTACTGAGCCGTGCGTTTGCTTCAATGCTCGATATGGTGGAATGGTGTCACCATTTACCAAAAGAAACATCGGGCCGATTTTTAGCCCTGAAAGGACAACGGCCAGATGAGGAAATAGCCACACTACCTGAGTGGTGTTCTGTGACTGATGTCAAAGCTTTGAAAGTTCCTGAGTTGGAAGGTGACCGTCATCTTGTAATCTTATCTCGCAAGGGATAACAGCGAGGCATACCGTGGGCAAAATCGTAGCAATCGCCAACCAGAAAGGTGGCGTAGGAAAAACAACAACGTGCATTAACTTAGCGGCCTCTATGGCGGCGACTAAGCGTAAAGTTTTAGTGATCGATCTCGACCCACAAGGCAATGCAACGATGGCCAGTGGTGTTGATAAGTATCAAGTAGATGCAACCGCGTACGAATTGTTGGTCGAAGACACCCCTTTTGATGAAGTCGTGTGTCGCAAAACAACGGGACACTACGATTTGATTGCGGCGAACGGAGACGTGACAGCCGCTGAAATCAAATTAATGGAAGTCTTTGCTCGCGAAGTGCGTTTGAAAAATGCCCTCGCGCCAGTTCGTGATAACTATGATTTCATCTTTATTGATTGTCCTCCTTCTTTAAATCTTCTTACAATCAACGCCATGGCCGCAGCGGATTCTGTGTTAGTGCCAATGCAATGTGAGTATTTTGCATTAGAAGGTTTAACGGCGTTAATGGATACCATCAGCAAGTTAGCCGCGGTAGTCAACGAAAACCTGAAAATCGAAGGGTTACTTCGAACGATGTACGATCCGCGTAATCGCCTAGCCAATGAAGTATCCGATCAACTGAAAAAGCACTTTGGAAACAAAGTCTATCGCACTGTTATTCCTCGTAATGTCCGTCTTGCTGAAGCGCCAAGTTATGGCAAGCCAGCAATGTACTACGACAAGTATTCAGCTGGGGCAAAAGCATATCTCGCCTTAGCTGGCGAAATGCTTCGTCGAGAAGAAATACCCGCATAATCTCAACTAAAGGAATTCGTCTACATGACTAAACGTGGTTTAGGAAAAGGATTGGATGCATTGCTTGCAACCAGTTCTCTTGCTCGTGAAAAGGAGCAAGCCGCCTCACATAGCCAAGCACTCTCTTCTGATGGCGAATTAATGGATATCGCGGTATCAAATTTGAAACCTGGCATGTATCAACCACGTAAAGATATGTCGGCAGAAGCGTTGGAAGAGCTATCTGCGTCTATCCAATCGCAAGGTATTATCCAGCCGATCGTGGTAAGACGTTTAGAACTTGGCGGCTATGAAATTATTGCAGGTGAACGCCGTTGGCGCGCTGCAAAACAAGCAGGTTTAAAGCAAGTGCCCTGTTTGATCAAAAATGTCCAAGATCGCGCTGCGATTGCGATGGCACTGATAGAAAATATTCAACGCGAAGATTTGAATGCGATTGAAGAAGCACAAGCTTTAGAGCGGTTGCAAGACGAATTTAAGCTCACTCACCAACAGGTGGCTGATGTGATTGGTAAATCACGCACTACCGTGAGTAACTTATTACGCTTAAATCAATTGGCGGATGGCGTGAAGCGTTTAGTGGAAACCAAGCAGCTTGAAATGGGCCATGCACGAGCATTATTGATGCTCGAAGGCGATCAACAAATTGAAATTGCACAACGTGTGGCCGCAAAACAGCTGACCGTGAGACAAACTGAGCAATTAGTGAAAAAGTGTCTAACGCAGCCTTCTGAGGACGGATCGGCATCGGAAGACTTAGATGCACAACAAATGTCACAAAGATTGAGTGAAATGTTAGGGGCTAAAGTGTCGATCATTCGTTCAAAAGGTGGCAAAGCCAAAATGACGATTAGTCTTGATGAGCCTCACAAATTAGAGCAACTAATTGCCAAGCTAGAAAGCTAAATGAGATAATTGATTTAAGTCAATTATGCAAAAAACGTTTTTTTATTTGAAAGTTGTCGGTTTGTAAACAAAATTGTAACTTTTTGCTGTCTTTCAATTGCAATCAGTTCGACTCACCGTATAATTTTCGCCAATTTCCCAGCCCTATGTTGTAGATGAGCTGAGGATATTACTAGAGGTACGAATACATGGTAGCTGCGTTGGCTAGACCAGGACGAGAGCTTGCTAAGCGATTGTTAATGATCCAGTCTGGCGCGGTTATTTTTGTGGCGGCAGGGATGGCGGTAGCTGTAAATGCTGAATGGGGCTTTTCTGCGCTGATTGGGGGTGGCATTTTTGTCATTGCCAATGCGGTTTTTGCGCTGTGTGCTTTTATGTTTAGTGGAGCTCGTGCTGCGAAGCAAGTCGCGGCCTCTTTCTACACTGGCGAAGTACTCAAGATCCTCATCACAGTTGCACTGTTCTGTGTTGCCTACATGTATATGCAGGTGGAACTCGTTCCCCTCAAACTAACCTATTTGCTGGCTCTAGGTATTAATATCTGTGCGCCAGTGCTATTCATTAACAACAAAAAATAGGATGAGTTATGGCTGCGCCAGGTGAAGCGCTAACATCGTCCGGATACATTGAACACCACTTGACGAACCTCTCTCTTGCGAAGATTTCTGAGCATTACGATTTGGGGCTGTCAATTAGTGAGACGAGTTTCTGGAACGTACATATCGATAGCCTGTTTTTTTCCTTGTTTACTGGCTTAATATTCCTATGGATATTTCGCTCTGTAGCAAAGAAAGCAACAGCGGGTGTACCCGGTAAGCTGCAGTGTTTTGTTGAAATATTGGTAGAATTTGTCGATCAAAACGTCAAAGACACCTTTCATGGACGCAATCCACTTATAGCACCGCTGGCACTGACTATCTTTTGTTGGGTATTGTTAATGAACATCATGGACTTAGTGCCCATCGATTTCTTACCGTATCCAGCACAACATTGGCTTGGTATCCCTTATCTAAAAGTGGTTCCGTCAGCTGATGTGAATATCACCATGGCTATGGCTCTAGGCGTATTTGCTCTGATGATTTACTACAGCATCAAAGTGAAAGGCCTAGGTGGTTTTGCGAAAGAATTAGCTCTACATCCATTCAATCACTGGACCATGATTCCGTTTAACCTACTTATTGAAGTGGTATCGTTACTTGCGAAACCTCTCTCACTCGGTATGCGTCTATTCGGTAACATGTTCGCAGGTGAGGTGGTATTTATTCTTATCGCAGCGATGCTACCATGGTGGCTACAATGGATGGGTTCACTACCGTGGGCGATTTTCCATATTCTGGTAATTCTGATTCAATCTTTCGTGTTCATGATGCTGACTATTGTTTATCTATCAATGGCACACGAAGATAGTGATCATTAATTTTTTAAAGCTTTTTATTTGGGCACATAAGCCAACAACTATAAATTGGAGATAGTAATGGAAACTTTACTGAGCTTTTCTGCAATCGCCGTAGGTATTATCGTCGGTCTTGCTTCTCTTGGTACAGCGATTGGTTTCGCACTTCTAGGCGGTAAATTCCTTGAAGGTGCTGCTCGTCAACCAGAAATGGCTCCTATGCTACAAGTTAAGATGTTTATCATCGCGGGTCTACTTGATGCGGTTCCTATGATCGGTATCGTAATTGCGCTTCTATTCACTTTCGCGAACCCATTTGTTGGTCAACTAGGTTAATCAACCGATCACACAAATTGATGATTTGTCGTTGATTAATACTTTTCGTTGGTGAACAAATAGAGGGGTAGCTGTTGTGAATATGAACGCAACTCTGCTAGGTCAAGCAATCGCGTTTGCACTGTTTGTGTGGTTCTGCATGAAATATGTATGGCCGCCGATCATGAATGCGATCGAAGAGCGTCAGAAGAAAATTGCTGACGGTCTTTCAGCCGCTGAGCGTGCTGCTAAAAACTTGGATCTAGCACAAGCCAACGCTTCTGAACAAATGAAAGAAGCGAAGCGCACTGCAACTGAGGTCATCGAACAGGCAAATAAACGTAAAGCTCAAATTTTAGACGAAGCACGTGAGGAAGCTCAGGCAGAACGCCAGAAAATCCTTGCTCAAGCGGAAGCTGAACTTGAATCTGAACGTAACCGTGCCCGCGATGAGCTGCGTAAACAAGTTGCAACTCTGGCTGTAGCTGGTGCTGAGAAAATCCTTGAGCGTTCTATCGATAAAGATGCGCACAAAGATATTCTCGACAACATTACTGCAAGACTTTAAGGATGGGGGCGCTTTATGTCTGATTTGACTACAATTGCACGCCCCTATGCTAAAGCAGCATTCGATTTTGCGGTAGAGAAAAAGCAACTTGACCAATGGGGTCAGATGTTAGCTTTTGCTGCCGAGGTCGCAAAGAACGAGCAAATGAAAGAGCTACTAACGGGCTCTGTTTCGGCTGAGAAATTAGCGGAAATTTTCATCGCAATTTGTGGCGAACAGTTTGATGTTTATGGCCAGAACCTGTTAAAGGTGATGGCTGAGAATGGCCGATTAAAGGCTCTTCCTGATGTTAGTGAACAGTTCTTTGCTCTGAAACAAGAGCATGAGAAGCAGATGGATGTTGAAGTGATTTCAGCAACTGAGCTTTCTGATGAACAGCTTGTCAATATCAGCACCAAACTTGAGCAGCGTCTTGAACGCAAAGTTCAGCTGAATTGCAGTATAGATGAGACCCTACTTGGTGGGGTTATAATTCGAGCCGGAGACCTTGTCATCGATAACTCAGCCCGCGGTCGTTTAAACCGCCTGAGCGATGCATTACAGTCTTGATGGGGATTGGAGCATGCAACTTAATTCCACGGAAATTAGCGATCTAATTAAACAACGTATCGAATCTTTCGACGTTGTTAGTGAAGCTCGCAATGAAGGTACTATCGTATCGGTAAGCGATGGTATCATTCGCATTCACGGCCTAGCGGACGTGATGCAAGGTGAAATGATTGAATTACCGAGTGGCCGTTATGCACTTGCACTTAACCTTGAGCGTGACTCGGTTGGTGCGGTTGTCATGGGCCCATATGCTGACCTTAAGGAAGGCATGAAAGTAACAGGTTCTGGTCGTATTCTTGAAGTGCCAGTTGGTCCTGAATTGTTAGGTCGCGTAGTGAATACACTCGGTCAGCCTATCGATGGTAAAGGTCCTATCGAAGCGAAATTGTCTTCACCTGTTGAAATGATTGCACCTGGTGTAATCGACCGTAAATCAGTCGATCAACCAGTACAAACCGGCTATAAGTCAGTTGACTCTATGATCCCAATCGGTCGTGGCCAACGTGAACTTATCATCGGTGACCGTCAAACTGGTAAAACAGCAATGGCGATCGACGCAATTATTAACCAAAAAGATTCAGGTATTTACTCTATCTATGTTGCGATTGGCCAAAAAGCCTCAACTATCGCTAACGTAGTACGCAAATTAGAAGAGCACGGCGCGCTTGCAAACACAGTTGTGGTTGTTGCATCGGCTTCTGAATCTGCGGCATTGCAATACCTTGCGCCATATGCAGGTTGTGCAATGGGTGAATACTTCCGCGATCGCGGTGAAGATGCACTGATTGTTTATGATGACTTATCTAAACAAGCGGTTGCTTACCGTCAGATCTCACTACTACTCAAACGCCCACCAGGCCGTGAAGCATTCCCAGGTGACGTTTTCTATCTCCACTCTCGTCTACTTGAGCGTGCTGCTCGTGTTAGCGAAGAGTATGTAGAACGTTTCACTAAGGGTGAAGTGAAAGGTAAAACCGGTTCTTTAACCGCTCTACCTATCATTGAAACACAAGCGGGTGACGTTTCAGCATTCGTACCGACTAACGTAATCTCGATTACCGATGGTCAGATCTTCCTACAAACTGAACTATTCAACGCGGGTGTTCGCCCAGCCGTTGACCCTGGTATTTCAGTATCTCGTGTAGGTGGTGCCGCTCAGACGAAAATCATCAAGAAACTGTCAGGTGGTATCCGTACCGCGCTTGCACAGTACCGTGAACTTGCTGCATTTGCTCAGTTCTCGTCAGATCTTGATGAAGCGACGAAGAGACAGCTAAACCATGGTCAGAAAGTAACAGAGCTGATGAAGCAGAAACAATATGCTCCGATGTCTGTGTTTGACCAAGCGTTGGTTATCTTTGCGGCAGAGCGTGGTTATTTAAATGATGTTGCGTTGAATAAACTGGCTGATTTTGAATCTGCTCTACTGTCGTATGCTCGTGGTCAATATGTTGATCTTGTAAAAGATATCGACAAATCGGGTGCTTATAACGATGAAATCGAAGCTCAGTTCAAGAAACTGGTTGACGATTTCAAGGCAACCCAGACCTGGTAATTGGTGGGTGACCTTAGGGTCACCACTGACCAATAACGGATTACCTTAAAAGAGAGTAAAACGATGGCCGGCGCAAAAGAGATACGTAATAAAATCGGTAGTGTTAAAAGCACGCAGAAAATTACGAAAGCGATGGAAATGGTAGCAGCTTCAAAAATGCGTCGTTCGCAAGACGGCATGGAAGCTTCTCGTCCATACGCTGAAACAATGCGTAAAGTGATCGGTCATGTGGCGAGTGCAAATCTAGAATATCGTCATCCTTATCTAGAAGAGCGCGAAGCCAAACGTGTTGGTTACATCATTATTTCAACAGACCGTGGTTTGTGTGGTGGTTTGAACGTGAACTTGTTCAAAAAAGCTCTACATGACATGAAAGATTGGTCGGAGAAAGGTGCTGAGGTTGAGCTGGCAATTGTGGGCTCAAAGGCAACGGCTTTCTTTAGAAACAGTGGCGCTAAAGTCGCTGCTCAAGTCTCTGGTTTGGGCGATAGCCCAACCTTGGAAGATTTGATCGGTTCCGTTGGTGTTATGCTGAAGAAATATGATGCAGGTGAGTTGGATCGCCTATACGTAGTGTTCAACAAATTTGTGAATACTATGGTTCAAGAACCAACGATCGATCAATTACTACCTTTGCCTAGATCGAATAGCGAAGAGATGAAACGCGAACATTCTTGGGACTACATTTATGAGCCAGAACCAAAGCCTCTACTCGATGCACTATTGCTGCGTTATGTAGAGTCTCAGGTTTATCAGGGTGTGGTTGAGAATCTTGCTTGTGAGCAAGCTGCTCGAATGATTGCGATGAAAGCAGCTACCGATAACGCAAGCAACTTGATTGATGATTTACAGCTTGTGTATAACAAAGCCCGTCAGGCGGCGATTACACAAGAACTATCGGAAATCGTTTCTGGTGCAGCAGCGGTTTAAGCTTAGGTAAAACAAACAGTTTAGAGGATTAACGATGGCTACAGGTAAGATCGTACAGATCATCGGTGCGGTAGTCGACGTAGAGTTCCCACAGGGCGAAGTACCAAGTGTTTACGATGCTCTGAATGTTGTGGATTCAAAAGAACGTCTCGTTCTTGAAGTTCAACAGCAGCTTGGCGGTGGCGTGATTCGCGCAATCGTAATGGGTAGCTCTGATGGTTTACGTCGTGGTTTGGTAGTTGAAAATACTGGCGCTCCAATTTCAGTACCAGTCGGTATTAAGACTTTAGGTCGTATCATGAACGTGCTTGGTGATGCGATTGATGAGCGTGGTGAAATCGGTGCGGAAGAGCTTTACTCTATCCACCGTCCAGCTCCAAGCTATGAAGAGCAATCAAACGAAACTGCTCTTCTTGAAACCGGTGTAAAAGTAATCGATTTGGTTTGTCCATTCTCTAAGGGTGGTAAAATCGGTCTATTTGGTGGTGCAGGTGTAGGTAAGACCGTTAACATGATGGAACTTATCAACAACATCGCACTGCAACACTCAGGTCTTTCAGTATTTGCGGGTGTTGGTGAACGTACTCGTGAAGGTAACGATTTCTACTATGAGATGCAGGAAGCCGGTGTTGTAAACATCGAAGAGCCTGAAAAATCAAAAGTAGCGATGGTTTACGGACAGATGAACGAGCCACCAGGCAACCGTCTACGTGTTGCACTGACGGGTTTGACAATGGCAGAACGTTTCCGTGACGAAGGTCGTGACGTACTTCTGTTCATCGATAACATCTACCGTTACACGCTTGCCGGTACGGAAGTATCAGCACTGCTAGGTCGTATGCCTTCAGCGGTAGGTTACCAACCTACTCTTGCAGAAGAAATGGGTGTGCTTCAGGAGCGTATTACGTCAACTAAGCAAGGTTCTATCACGTCTGTACAGGCGGTATATGTACCAGCAGATGACTTGACGGACCCGTCTCCAGCCACAACGTTCGCGCACTTGGATGCAACGGTTGTACTTAACCGTAACATCGCAGCAATGGGCCTATACCCAGCGATCGACCCACTCGATTCAACGTCTCGTCAGCTAGACCCACTCGTCGTAGGTCAAGAGCACTACGACATCGCTCGTGGCGTTCAGCAGACGCTTCAGCGCTACAAAGAGCTGAAAGACATCATTGCGATCTTGGGTATGGACGAGTTGTCTGAATCGGATAAGCAAGTTGTATCACGTGCACGTAAGATTGAACGTTTTCTAACTCAGCCTTATCACGTAGCTGAAGTATTTACAGGTGACCCTGGTGTTTACGTACCTCTAAAAGAGACGCTACGTGGCTTCAAAGGTCTTCTATCTGGTGAATACGATGACATTCCAGAGCAAGCGTTTATGTACTGCGGTACTATCGACGATGCGATTGAGAATGCTAAGAAGCTATAAGGCTAACTAGGAGGCGATATGGCAGCAATAACCTTTCACCTAGACGTCGTCAGTGCAGAGAAGAAAATCTTCTCTGGCCAAGTCGAAACGTTTCAGGTGACCGGTAGCGAAGGTGAACTGGGAATTTTCCATGGTCACACACCGCTGCTGACCGCTATTAAGCCTGGTATGGTGCGTATCGTTAAGCTACACGGCCACGAAGAAATTATTTATGTTTCGGGTGGTATTGTCGAAGTGCAACCGGGTACTGCTACAGTACTGGCTGATACGGCAATTCGTGGTGAAGAACTAGACGCAGCTAAGGCAGAAGAAGCCAAACGCAAAGCTGAAGAGAATATTTCAAATCAGCATGGCGATATGAACTTCGCACAAGCGGCCAGTGAACTGGCTAAAGCCATGGCTCAGTTACGAGTTATCGAGCTGACCAAAAAACGTCGTTAATGTGTTTTATAATTAAGACGTGATGTAAAAAGGCGACCTATAGGTCGCCTTTTTGCTTATTTTTTAACAGAAAATTATTTAGTTAAATTAACTATCTCTTTAATTACCGCTAAAATGCGGCTTAACTTTTTTAACGTCAATAGGTTGTCAATGAAATTTAGCGCAGTGATCCTCGCAGCAGGTAAAGGTACTCGAATGTATTCTAATATGCCTAAAGTGCTGCACACACTGGCGGGTAAGCCAATGGTGAAACACGTAATTGATACGTGCAATAGCTTAGGTGCCCAAAATATCCACTTGGTTTATGGTCATGGTGGTGAGCAAATGCAGCAAGCGCTTGCCGAAGAGTCGGTTAACTGGGTGCTGCAAGCGGATCAATTAGGAACTGGCCATGCCGTTGATCAAGCCTCGCCTCATTTCCAAGACGATGAGAAGATCCTCGTGTTGTACGGTGATGTTCCATTGATCTCGGAAGAAACCGTGGAAAGCTTGTTAGATGCACAACCTAATGATGGGATAGCCTTGCTGACAGTGGTACTGGATAACCCAACCGGTTATGGCCGTATCGTGCGTAAGCATGGCCCAGTGGTGGCGATTGTTGAACAAAAAGATGCCACTGATGAGCAAAAGTTAATTAAAGAGATCAATACGGGTGTGATGGTGGCAACGGGGCGCGATCTCAAACGTTGGTTGTCAGGCTTAAGTAATGAGAACGCGCAAGGCGAATATTATCTGACAGATGTTATCGCTGCCGCGCACAATGAAGGCCGCGCAGTTGAGGCTGTTCATCCTGCCAGCTCTATTGAAGTGGAAGGAGTAAATGATCGCGCTCAACTGGCTCGTTTAGAGCGTGCTTATCAAGCAACACAAGCGAAAAAGCTATTAGAACAAGGTGTGATGCTACGTGATCCTACGCGCTTTGATCTGCGTGGTGAATTACAGTGTGGGATGGATGTTGAGATTGATGCAAACGTCATCATCGAAGGAAATGTCTCTTTGGGTGATAACGTAATTATCGGCATGGGTTGCGTGCTTAAAGATTGCGAAATTGATGACAACACAGTGATCCGCCCATACAGTGTCATTGAAGGGGCAACCGTTGCAGAAAACTGTACCGTTGGGCCTTTTACCCGTTTACGTCCTGGTGCTGAACTGCGTAATGATGCGCACGTGGGTAATTTCGTAGAAGTAAAAAATACTCGTTTGGGTGAAGGTTCAAAAGCCAATCACTTAACTTATCTTGGTGATGCCGAAATTGGCCAGCGTGTTAATGTCGGAGCTGGCGTTATCACTTGTAATTACGATGGTGTCAATAAATTCAAAACCACAATTGGTGATGATGTGTTTGTCGGTTCAGACAGCCAGTTGATTGCTCCTGTAACGATCGCCAATGGTGCAACGATTGGTGCTGGCACTACGCTAAGCAGTAACGTTGCTGAAGGTGAGCTAGTCATCACTCGCGCGAAAGAGCGCAAAATCAATGGTTGGAAGCGTCCTGTTAAGCGTAGCTAACAAATGAACGATTAAAAAGCCGCTCATCATGAGCGGCTTTTTGTATCAGTTCTTATTAAAAGACTTACTCTTCATCGCTGACTACGCGTGCATTATCTGGTGCGGTGAAGTGTTGAGAAAGTTCGCGGTTCGAGACGATATAGCCAATCCATAGCCCACCCATACAAATCATAATTGCAATACCCGTCACCATTTGTGCTTGGCTGGCTAACGTTGCGACCAATGCGCTGGCTAAACTACTAACGCAGATTTGTAAGCTATTTTGTAAACCCGCTGCAGTGGCTGGGCTTTGTTTGGCACTTGATAGTGCGCGGTTCACCACGATAGGGTAAAGCGCTCCGTTGGCAACTGCTATTAAGCAAAACGGTGCCAAAATTGGCCAAATTGAGGTCAGTTGCCACTGTGATGCAATGAATACTAATAAAGTGGCAACGCTGAAGAGGCCAATCAACTGCTTGAGCACTTTTTCGTCACCAAATTTATTCACTCCCACCTTACCTAAGTAGCCACCAACCATGAAAGCGATCGTTTGAGGAATAAAACTCAAACCGATATCTTTAGCGGCATAACCAAGGCGTGCCATAATCTCTGGCATCCCAGTCAAGTAAGCAAAGAAGGCCGCAGAAGCGCAAGCAAACATCATCACATTACCCAAGTAGGTTTTAGTGCTGAGCAGAGCTTTGATATCTTGCTTAATTGAGGTTTGTTTGGGTTGTGATTGTTCATTTTTTTGAGCAAAAGTACAGGCTACAAGCGCAACGCCCATTAATGTCAATGTCACAAAAATACTGTGCCAACCAAAGTTATCGGCCAGTAAGACGCCTAATTGAGGTGCAAGCGCGGGTGAAAGCGCGACCAAAGGCATAATGGTGGCGAATATTTGCTGGCTTGTTTTAGCTGGGTAGCGTTGAATTACCATTGCTTGCCAGATCACTGCGGGAGCACACACCCCTAAAGCTTGCACAAAGCGTAACGCTAATAATTGCCACACCTGCTCGCTAAAAGCTAAACCAAATGATGCCAACGTGAAGAGAACTAGGCCAGCCGCTAAAGTGTTACGGTGACCATATTTATCGGAAGCTAAGCCCCACACCAGTTGACCTAATGCCATACCGACCAGAAAAACGGTGAGAGACAAGGCTATTTGCTCTGGCCCTGTGGCAAAGTCCATTTCCATCGCTTTAAAGGCAGGGAGGTACATGTCTGTGGCAATGAAGCCCAGCATAGAGAGCGCGGCTAAGTACAGCAACTGTAATTTTGATGCTTTCATTTTTATTACCATTCAAAAAAATTAATCAATATTTGGCCAGCATTAATCTATGCCAACCTTAATTTATCTACTCATCTATTCTATTTTTCGTTTAATATTAAATGAAACGCTAAATTTGTTGGTTATTAATCAAAAAAATTGAAGGCTTATGTTTTCTAAATCCTCATTAGAAATGCTTGATACTGTCGCACGGTTGGGTAGTTTTACCGCCGCTGCGGAAGTTTTGCATAAAGTGCCGTCAGCGATCAGCTACGGCGTTCGCCAAGTCGAACAAGATTTGGATGTGCTGCTGTTTCGCCGTTTACCTAGAAAGGTGGAACTGACGCCCGCTGGTGAGCTGTTTATGGTGGAGGCTCGCCAATTGCTTAGGCAGATGGAAGAGATTCGTTCACAAACTAAACGCGCGGCGCATGGTTGGCAGAAAACGCTAAAATTGACGCTTGATAACGTAGTCAAACTCGACAAAATGAAACCGCTGGTGGAAGATTTTTATCGCACGTTTGAGTTTGCTGAGCTGCAAATCAACATGGAAGTCTTTAATGGCTCATGGGAAGCTATTGCGCAAGGTCGAGCTGACATTGTGATTGGTGCAACCTCTGCGATTCCTGTCGGTGGTGATTTTGAAGTGCGTGACATGGGCGTGTTGGATTGGGCATTTGTAATGTCTCCTCATCACCCTTGTGCTCAAGAGCCCTATTTAAGCGAAGATTTTGTCAGTCAGTTCCCGGCGATTTGTTTGGATGACACGTCAAGTGTGTTACCCAAGCGACATACGGATCACTACCCGCAGCAACGGCGTTTACTTTTACCGAATTGGTATAGTGCGATTGAATGCTTAAAAAATGAAGTCGGTGTGGGCTACATGCCAAGACACATTGCACAACCTTTGATTGTTGATGGTGGGTTGGTTGAACGGGTTCTCACCGTTGATAAACTGCTTAGTCAATGCTGTTTAGTATGGCGCAAAGATGATAATCATAAATTGATCGAGTGGATGGTAAATTATCTGGGCAGTAGCGATCAACTTTATCGTGATTGGCTTCAAGCTAAATAACCTAATAAGAAGAGCCAGCAGTGCTGGCTCTTAAAAGACTCTTCAGTGAGAAGAAAAACAGAATGGTTATGGGCGCTCAAAAATAGTCGCAATGCCTTGGCCTAAACCAATGCACATCGTTGCTAGACCATATTTGGCGTCTTTCGCTTCCATCAAGTTAATCAGTGTGGTGGAGATGCGCGTGCCAGAACACCCGAGAGGGTGACCCAGTGCGATCGCCCCTCCGTTTAGGTTAACCTTCTCATCCACTACATCGAGCAAACCAAGATCTTTCGCGCAAGGTAGAGATTGAGCTGCAAACGCTTCGTTTAACTCAATCACATCCATATCTTGCATGGTGAGGCCTGCACGCTGTAGCGCTTTATGGGTCGCCGGAACTGGCCCGTAACCCATAATTGAAGGATCGCAACCAGCGACGGCCATTGATTTCACACGCGCACGAATCTTTAAGCCAAGCGCATTGGCTTTCTCTTCGCTCATGATCAACATCGCCGATGCGCCATCGGACAGAGCCGATGAGGTGCCTGCTGTTACAGTACCATTGGCTGGGTCAAAAACAGGACGTAACTGTGCTAGCCCTTCAACAGTGGTTTCCGGGCGGATCACTTCATCAAAATCGAGCGTGAACAGAGTACCATCTTCAGCATGAGCCTCGGTGGGAAGGATTTCATTTTTGAAGCGACCTTCAACGGTTGCTGCGTAAGCGCGTTGATGCGAACGAGCGGCAAAGGCATCTTGTTGCTCACGGCTAATGCCGTGCATTTTACCTAACATCTCAGCCGTTAACCCCATCATCCCCGCAGCTTTGGCAACGGTTTTTGACATGCCGGGATGGAAATCAACGCCATGGTTCATCGGTACGTGCCCCATATGCTCAACGCCGCCCACAAGGCAGATTTCAGCATCACCAACCATAATGGCGCGGGTGGCATCATGCAGTGCTTGCATTGATGAACCACATAAACGGTTAACGGTGACGGCACCAATTTCAATCGGCAAGCCAGCTAACAGTGCCGCATTACGCGCGACGTTAAAGCCTTGTTCTAAGGTTTGTTGCACACAACCCCAGTAGATATCTTCGATCTCTTTTGGGTTGACTTGTGGATTACGGGCTAAAATGCCTTTCATCAGATGTGCAGATAAATCTTCCGCACGAGTATGACGAAATGCCCCACCTTTTGAGCGACCCATCGGGGTGCGTAGGCAATCAACAATTACGACATTTCTCTTATGTGAAGTCATTTGGACATCTCTCCTTAGATAGAACTTGCTTGTTGAGTACCGTAGAAGGTCTCGCCTTTTTCTGCCATATCAAGCAGCAGTTGAGGTACATGATACATCGCGCCCAATGCTTGGTATTGGCTTGCCATTGCAACGTAGTTTTGTAAGCCAAGACTATCGAGATAGCGGAATACGCCGCCTCTAAAAGGAGGGAACCCCAAGCCGTACACCAACGCCATATCCGCTTCTTGGGGTGAAGCGATGATCTTCTCTTCTAAACAGAGTGCCACTTCATTGATCATCGGAATCATCATGCGCTCAATGATGGTTTGATCATCAAAAGTACGTTTATCACCACATTCTACGTTAAGAACAGTGAGAACCTCTTCAGAGAAAGTTTTCTTCGGTTTGCCTTTCTTATCTAAAGTGTATTGATAGAAACCGCTGCCATTTTTCTGGCCATATTTATTGGCGTCAAACAGTGCATCAATAGCATCGCGGCCCTGTTTACCCATACGTTCGGGGAAACCTTGTGCCATTACTGCTTGTGCATGGTGAGCGGTATCAATACCGACCACATCTAGAAGATAAGCAGGGCCCATTGGCCAACCAAACTTACGTTCCATCACTTTATCGATTTGAGTGAAATCAGCGCCATCGCGCAGTAATAAACTAAAGCCACCAAAGTAAGGGAAAAGTACGCGGTTTACGAAGAACCCAGGGCAGTCATTGACCACGATGGGGGATTTACCCATTTTGGCCGCGTAAGCGACAACTCGATTGATGGTTTCATCGGAAGTGTGTTCACCACGAATAATTTCCACCAATGGCATACGATGTACTGGGTTAAAAAAGTGCATACCACAGAAGTTTTCTGGACGTTTGAGTGATTTGGCCAGTAGGTTGATTGGAATGGTTGAGGTGTTCGAGGTGATAACCGCATCCTCACCAACATTGGCTTCCACTTCACTTAGTACCGCGGCTTTGATTTTCGGGTTTTCAACCACAGCTTCAACAATCACATCCGCTTGCTCAATCCCAGCATAATGCAGGCTAGGCGTAATCGATGCGAGCACGCTAGCCATTTTAAAACCATCAATTTTTCCGCGCTCTAGCTGCTTGTTGAGTAACTTAGATGCCTCGGTCATACCTAAATTAAGGGACGATTGAGCGATATCTTTCATCAAAACAGGCACGCCTTTTATTGCCGATTGATAAGCAATGCCGCCGCCCATTATCCCCGCACCAAGTACCGCCGCTCGTCCGGTTTCTTTATTGGCTGATTTGGCCGCTTTTTTTGCCAGTGCTTTAATATATTGGTCGTTGAGGAATAAACCGACCAAGGATGTCGCCGCTTCAGAATGAGCGAGCTTAACGAAGTGTTTACGCTCAATGGCCAATGCTTCATCACGGCTACAGCGCGCGGCTTCTTCTATTGCAATAACAGCGGTTATTGGCGCTGGATAATGAGGTCCGGCATGCTGTGCAACCAAGCCTTTGGCCATGGTGAAGCTCATCATGGCTTCTAATTTGCTGAGTGTCAGCGCGGACATTTTTTGCTGGCGACGCATTTTCCAATCAACGGTTTCATTGATGGCTGATGTGATAGTTTTGAGTGCTGACTCAAGCAGTTTATCGCTATCAACAATCGCATCGAGCAGTCCAATTTTAAGGGCTTCCTCAGCACGACATGCTTTGCCTTGAGTGATCACTTCCATAGCATTGTCGGCACCAATTACACGAGGCAGACGCACACAGCCACCGAACCCCGGCATAATACCAAGCTTTGTTTCCGGTAATCCTATGCTGGTGGTCGCGTCACCAATACGGAAATCGGTAGCGAGTACACACTCACATCCACCGCCTAGCGCGTGCCCTGTTAAAGCGGCTAGTGTCGGAACGGGTAGATCTTCTAGTTTGTTGAAAATGCTATTGGCAAATTGCAGCCATTGGTCGAGTTCTTGCGCAGGGGGAGCAAGAGACCTAAAAACTCAGTGATATCAGCCCCGACAATAAAAGATTCTTTATCGGAAGTAAGAATAAGGCCTTTCAGTCCTTGGTGGGCTTTTAGGGCATCAAGTGCATGGTTGAGCGATTCAAGAGTGGCAAGGTCAAGTTTGTTCACTGACTCCTTGGAGCAGAAACGCAACTCCGCAATACCATCTTGTAATTCCTTTACCTGTAGGGTGTTGGCTTGGTAAATCATTGTCTATCTCCGTGACATACAACCTTAAGATCGTGTGTGAGAGTTTTTGTTGTATTAATGGTTCTGGTTTGACCAGTCGGTTTAGTTTGACCTGAGGATTGTTTAATTTCAATACATTTTTTAAACAACTGTTTAACATTGAGTGCGAATGGAGATCAGCGCTGCTTTTTTAAGTGCACGTGTTACACTCTTGCCATCCGCTCGATCTATGATTTCACATGAACGAACAACCTTATTTAATTCCAGCGTTGCCCACCCAATTTGAAGAGGAAATCAAAAAAAGCCTCTTTATTACCTATTTGGCCCATACTCCGAGTGTAGATGCTGCCAAAGCCTTCGTTGCGCAAATAAAGACAAAACATAGCGACGCCAGACATAACTGCTGGGGCTTTGTTGCCGGACGACCGGAAGATTCGATGTTGTGGGGTTTTAGTGATGATGGTGAGCCATCAGGGACGGCGGGCAAACCGATACTGGCGCAGCTAGCCGGATCGAGTGTCGGGGAGTTAACGGCCGTCGTCACTCGTTATTATGGTGGGATTCGTCTTGGCACTGGTGGGTTAGTTAAAGCTTATGGTGGCGGAGTACAACAAGCACTCAAGCAGCTTCAAACTATTGAGAAAAAAATCACCACAAAATTATCCCTAACGTTAGACTACGGTTTTGTGCCGATTGCTCAATCCATCATCGCGCAGTATGAAGCATTAGAAGTCGAAGCCGATTATAAAGAACAGGTTAAATTTCTTGTTGAGATAGAATTGCGCCATCTTGATGCCTTTACTCAAACTATCATTAATAAAAGCGGTGCAAAAGCTGTAGTGACCGCCATAAAAAATAATTAGGAAGTCAGAAGCTTCGCTTCAGAAAAAGCAATGCAAATTCGATCTATTATTCGTATCGTCGGGCTTTTGCTCGCGCTATTTAGTGTCTCTATGCTTGCCCCTGCGCTGGTGGCTTTGCTGTACCGCGATGGTGCAGGTGTGCCTTTTGTCACGACCTTTTTTGTATTGTTGATGTGTGGCGGTTTTTTTTGGTTTCCAAACCGCCGCTATCGACATGAATTGAAAGCCAGAGACGGTTTTTTGATCGTTGTACTGTTTTGGACGGTTATCGGTAGTGCAGGTTCATTACCGTTTTGGTTGGCGGATAATCCCAATGTATCGGTGACTGATGCGTTTTTTGAATCATTTTCAGCATTAACCACCACCGGAGCAACCGTCATTGTTGGGTTAGATGAATTACCTAAAGCGATTTTGTTCTATCGGCAGTTTTTACAATGGTTTGGTGGCATGGGGATCATCGTTCTAGCGGTGGCCATTTTGCCAGTATTGGGAATTGGGGGAATGCAGTTATATCGAGCGGAAATTCCAGGTCCGGTCAAAGATACTAAAGTCACTCCAAGAATCGCCGAAACCGCCAAAGCACTTTGGTACATCTATTTAAGCTTAACGATTGCCTGCGCAACGGCTTTTTGGGCAGCAGGGATGACCCTATTTGATGCGATTTGTCATAGCTTCTCTACGATCGCTATTGGTGGGTTTTCGACTCATGATGCAAGCATGGGGTATTTTGACAGTTATGCGATCAATTTAATTACGGTTGTTTTTTTGCTCATTTCGGCCTGTAATTTTACGCTCCACTACGCGGCGTTTGCGACAGGTGGTGTTCATCCAAAATATTATCTTAAAGATCCAGAGTTTAGAGCTTTCGCTCTTATACAAGTTATTTTGTTTGCGGTTTGCTTTTCGATTTTACTCAAACACCATTCTTACGACTCTTTTTATGACGCTTTTGATCAGGCGCTATTTCAAACGGTATCCATTTCGACGACGGCAGGCTTTACCACAACAGGTTTTGCAGATTGGCCGTTATTCTTACCTGTATTATTGCTGTTTTCTTCATTTATAGGTGGGTGTGCTGGCTCTACGGGCGGTGGCATGAAAGTGATCCGTATCTTATTGCTTACCTTACAAGGTGCTCGTGAGATGAAACGCCTTATCCACCCAAGAGCCGTGTATACGATTAAGGTGGGCGGAAGTGCTCTTTCACAGCGAGTTGTTGACGCTGTTTGGGGATTTTTCTCAGCGTACGCACTGGTCTTCGTGGCGTGTATGTTGGCATTGATCGCAACAGGGATGGATGAACTGAGTGCATTTTCTGCCGTCGCGGCAACATTGAATAACTTAGGGCCTGGATTGGGGCAAGTCTCCGTACACTTTGCGGATGTTAATGACAGTGCAAAATGGGTATTGGTTGTTTCGATGCTCTTTGGTCGCTTAGAAATTTTTACACTATTAATACTGCTTACCCCTACGTTTTGGCGCAGTTAAGGATATCCCGTGCAAAAAGCTCTTTTTCTCTATTCTTCCCGTGAAGGTCAAACCAAGAAAATTCTTAACTATATAAAAGAGGAACTTTCTGAGTTTGATTGCGAACTTGCCGATTTACATCAAATTGAGGATATTGATTTAGCTCTTTACGATCGAGTCTTAATTGGTGCTTCTATTCGCTACGGACATTTAAATAAAAAGCTTTATCAATTTATAGAAAAACATGCCGAGCAATTAGCACTCGCTAAAGCGGCGTTCTTTTGTGTCAACTTAACTGCAAGAAAAGAAGCGCAGGGTAAAGATACTCCAGAAGGAAGCGTCTATATTAAAACCTTTCTCAGTAAATCAGCATGGCAACCCAAGCTAATCGGAGTTTTCGCTGGTGCTCTTTACTATCCACGTTATCACTTTTTCGATAAGGTGATGATTCGTTTCATCATGTCATTGACTGGCGGTGAAACTGACACCTCAAAAGAAGTTGAGTACACAAACTGGCAAAAAGTATCTCTTTTTAGTGATAACTTTAAAAAATTGTAAATAAAAAGTCGATTTTTAGCATCTTTTGGCTTTTTTCTGTTCG